>DATCYZ010000133.1:0-7168 GCA_036526195.1 Burkholderiales bacterium | reverse complement strand
AGGGTTTTGTCCGCATGAATCTCGCGGACAAAACCCTAAACCCGGGACTTGGGGAAACCCATCTGGCGCGGACGCTCGAATGAGGGATACCGCTCGACGAAGGCATTGGCGCCCCCGCCAAATCAACGCACCGCCCCTACTTCCCCTTCCGCCTCCTCTCCACCATCACCCCCACCAGCCCCGCATCCTTCATGATGCCCGGCTTGGCCACCGAGACCTTCGCCCAGGCCGCGCCGAATTCGCCGACCAGCACGCCGGCAATGCGGTCGGCCAGCGTCTCGACGAGGTTGTAGTGCTGGGCGGCGGCAAGCTCGCGCACGCGCGCGACGACGGTGTCGTAATCGATGCAGTCGGCGACGCGGTCGCTGTCGAAGACGGCGCTGTCGGCGATGCCGATCTCGAGGTCGATGCGCACCGCCTGCGGGCCGATGCGCTCGCGCCGGTGGAAGCCGATGCGCGCCTCGAGGCGCAGTTCGCGGATGAAGATGTGGTCCATGGGCCGGGGGATTATAGGGCGCGCGGGTAGAATGCGCGGGTGATGCAGACCGCGCTGATCGCACTGGCCGCGTACCTCCTTGGATCGGTGTCGTTCGCGATCGTGGTCAGCCGCGTGATGGCATTGCCCGACCCGCGCGCCTATGGCTCGGGCAATCCCGGCGCCACGAACGTATTGCGCAGCGGCAGCAAGCTGGCCGCGGTGCTGACGCTGGTCGGCGACGCGGGCAAGGGCTGGCTGGCGGTGTGGCTCGCGGTGCTCTACACCGGGGTGCCTGCGGCGGCCGGCATCGACGCGCCGGTCGCCGGGCTGGCCGCGTTCCTGGGCCATGCGTTTCCCCTGTACCATCGCTTTCAGGGCGGCAAGGGCGTTGCCACGGCCGCCGGCGTGCTGCTCGGCATCGATCCCTGGCTCGGCCTTGGCACCATCACCACCTGGGTGGCGATGGCCGCCTTCTTCAGGATGTCGTCGTTCGCCGCGCTGGTGTCGGCCGTGTTCGCGCCGTTCTTCGCGTTCTGGCTGTTCGGCCTGCGGCCAGTGCTGCCGGTGATCCTCGTGCTCTCGGCGCTGCTGTTCTGGCGCCACCGTGCCAACATCGTGCGCATCGTCGCCGGCACCGAGCCGCGCCTCGGCGCTAAGGCCGCGCCGGCGCCTGAAGCGCCGCAAGATCCCAGCGCGGACGCACGCTGAAGGCGTGCGGTTCCGTCGCGGCTGGGTTCGCCAGCCGCCGCGCCGCCGCATAGGCAATCATCGCGCCGTTGTCGGTGCAGAGCTCGGGTGCGGGGTAGTGGACGCTGCAACCCTGGCGCGCGGCAGCCGCATCGAGCGCGGTGCGAAGCGGCCGGTTCGCGCCGACGCCGCCGGCCACGACCAGCCGATTGAGTCCGCAGGTCCTGAGCGCGCGCAGGCACTTGGCGGTCAGCACCTCCACCACGGCGTCCTCGAAGCCGCGCGCAAGGTCTGCGCGGAAGGTCGCGTCGCCCGCGGTCTCTGCAGCCTCTCGAACCTTAAGCATCACCGCCGTCTTCAGCCCGGAGAAGCTGAAGTCGAGGGATTCGCTTTTCAGCATCGGGCGCGGCAGCACGAAGCGGCCCGGCGTGCCCGATTCGGCCAGCTTCGACAGGGCCGGGCCGCCAGGGTAGCCGAGTCCGAGCAGTTGCGCGGTCTTGTCGAAGGCCTCGCCGGCGGCGTCATCAAGCGTCTCGCCGAGCAGCGCGTAGCGCCCGACCGCCTCGACCCGCATGAGCTGGGTATGGCCGCCCGACACCAGCAGGGCGATGAACGGAAAGGCGGGCGCCGGGCGTCCGAGCAGGGGCGAGAGCAAATGCCCCTCGAGGTGGTGGATGCCGATCACCGGGCGATCGCGCGCGAGGCCCAGCCCGTGGGCAAAGGCCGCCGCGACCAGCAGCGCGCCCGCCAGCCCGGGACCTTCGGTATAGGCGACGGCGTCGATTCCGGACACGCTGCGGCCGGCCTGCGCGAGCACCCGGCGGGTGAGCGGCACCAGCCGCCGGATGTGGTCGCGCGAGGCGAGTTCGGGCACCACGCCGCCGTACTCGGCGTGCATCTCCACTTGGGAATGCACCGCGTGGGCGAGCAATCCGTCCGCGTGCACCCGACCCTCGCCGAGCGCGGCCGTGTCGTAGAGGGCAACGCCGGTTTCGTCGCAGGAGGTTTCCAGGCCCAGGATCAGCATGGGGGCGGGTGCGGGGTGCGTGGCATGTGGGACGATCTGGCCCCGGATTGTATCGGGGGGCTGGCGCACAGGCCCCGGATTCGCCTATAATCGCGCCCTTTTCTGAATTCTGACCGGGGATTGCATGCCGACTGTACGCGTCCGTGAGAACGAGCCTTTCGAGGTGGCCATGCGCCGCTTCAAGCGCACCATCGAAAAGAGCGGCCTGCTCACTGAACTGCGTTCGCGCGAGTTCTACGAAAAGCCGACGTCCGAGCGCAAGCGCAAGCTTGCCGCGGCCGTGAAGCGCAATCACAAGCGCCTGCGCAGCCAGATGCTGCCGGCGAAGATGTACTGACCGTCGAGCGCATCCCGATGTCGACGCCCCGGTGCTGCACGCCGGGGCGTTTTCGTTTTGGCACCCCGAGAAGGTGATTGCATGAGCCTCAAGGATCGCATCAGCGACGACATGAAAGCTGCCATGCGGGCGAAGGACGCCCCGCGGCTGTCCGCCATCCGGCTGTTGTTCGCGGCCGTGCGCCAGCGCGAGATCGACGGGCGCGCGGACCTCGACGATGCCGACGTGATCGGCGTCGTCGAGAAACTCATCAAGCAGCGCCGCGAATCGATCGTCCAGTACGAAAAGGCCGGGCGCGAGGAACTCGCGGCGGGCGAGCGCTTCGAGGCGGAGGTGCTGGGCGCCTATCTGCCGCAGCAGGCGGATGCCGCGGAGATTTCGCAGGCAATCGAGGCCGTGATTGCCGAGACCGGCGCAACCGGACCGAAGGAGATGGGGAAGGTGATGGCGCTGCTCAAGGCACGCCTGGCCGGCCGTGCCGACATGGCGCAGGCGTCCGCGCAGGTCAAGGCGCGCCTGGGCGGCTAGGGATCTCATCCGGCGATCCGGGTGCCCCGAGGTTCTGGAACAATGGATTCCGCCCGCGAATGATTCCGGATTCGTTCAAGCAGGATTTGCTCAACCGCGTCGATGTGGTCGACGTGGTGTCGCGCTACGTCCAGCTGAAGAAGGGCGGCGCGAATTACCTCGGCCTGTGCCCCTTCCACGGCGAGAAGACGCCCTCGTTCACCGTCAGCCCCGCCAAGCAGTTCTATCACTGCTTCGGCTGCGGGGCGCACGGCAACGCGATCGGCTTCATGATGGCCTACGCGAGCCTCGGTTACGTCGATGCGGTCAAGGAGCTTGCGGGCTCGGTCGGCATGCAGGTGCCGGCGGCGGAGCCGCGGACGCCCGAAGAGGCGGCGCGGCGCGAGCGCGAAACCGACCTCTACGGCCTGCTCGAGCAGGCGATGGAGTTCTATCGCGCCGAGTTGAAGAAGTCCCCGCGCGCCATTGCGTACCTGAAGGGACGCGGCCTGACGGGGGAGATCGCGGCGCGATTCCGCGTCGGTTTCGCACCGGACGACTGGCAGGGGCTGAAGCAGGCGTTTCCCGCCTACGACGACAAGGCGCTGGTCGAATGCGGTTTGGTCATCGCCAACGAGGACAAGCGCTACGACCGGTTTCGCGACCGCATCATGTTCCCGATCTTCTCGCAGCGCGGTTCGGTGATCGGCTTCGGCGGGCGCGTGATGGGGGAGGGCGAACCGAAATACCTGAACTCTCCCGAAACCCCGGTGTTCGAGAAGGGCCGCGAGCTCTACGGGCTTATCCAGGCGCGCGATGCGATCCGCACCGCAGGCCGCGCCCTCGTAGTCGAGGGCTACATGGACGTGCTGGCGCTGGCGCAGCACGGGGTCGGCTACGCGGTGGCCGCGCTCGGCACCGCGACCACGCCGGTGCACGTGTCCAAGCTGCTGCGGCTCGCCGACGAGCTGGTGTTCTGTTTCGACGGCGATGCCGCCGGACGCAAGGCGGCGTGGCGGGCGCTCGAGGTGAGCCTGCCGCTTGCGCCCGACCACAAGCCCATCCGTTTCCTCTTCCTTCCGGACGGGGAGGACCCGGACTCCTTCGTGCGGGCGCAGGGGCGCGAGGCGTTCGAGGCGCGGGTGAAGGGGGCCGAAACCCTGACGCAGTTCCTGATCGCGCAGTTGCGCAGCGAATCCGAGCTCTCGAGCGCAGAGGGCCGTGCGCGCTTCCTGTCTTCCGCGAAACCGCACCTCGAGCGCGTCGCCGCGCCCGCCCTGCGCATCCAGCTTGCGAACGAGATCGCGGAGCTCGCGCGCGTGTCGGAGGAGGACGTGCGCACGCTGCTCGCGCTGCCCGGGCGCGCCCCGGAACGGCGCCCGGTGCGCGCGCGTGCCCGCTACGATGCGCCGACCTCTCCAGAATGGAGCCTGCTTGCGGGGCTGGTGAACGACCTGACCCTGATCGAGCACGTGGATCCCGAACTGCTGGCGCCGGAACTGCCGGAATCGCAGGCCTTGATCGCCATTCGCGCGTACTTCGACCGCGGTACCGAGGAACCCTCGTTCCGCCTGCTGATCGACGCGCTCGAAGGCGATCCGGCACTCGATCTGGTCCTGCGGGCGCAGCGCTATGCCGATGAGGTCGGCCTGGACGAGGCGGAATCGCGCAGCGAAGTGACGCATGCGCTGACCAAGCTCGATCTGCGCCGCCGCCGCGGCGAACTGGATGCCATGCTGAAGAACGGCCTGCAGGCGCTTGAAGACCAGAAGGCCTACCAGGCGCGGCTGATGGCCTTCAAACGCCTGCAGGGGGCGCTCCCGGAGGCGTAACCTCCAGCGGGTTTGCTATACTTACCGGTTTCCCGCAGTTCCTGCCGTGCACCCGGGCCCAGACCTGTGGCGCGCGATCACCTGAACCCGGGGTAGCCCCGGGACGGAGCGAGTCGGCAATGGTCAAAGACAAACGTCATCGGAAACCCAAACTGGCGCGCGCGGCCAAGAAAAAAGCCCGTGTTGTCAAAGCCTTGAAGCCGAAAGCAGCGAAAGCGAAGGCGGCCGCCAAGGCGAAACCGGCAGCGAAGAAGCAGAAGAAGGCGACCCCTGCGGCGGCCAAGTCGGCGCGGCGCACCGCGCCCGCGAAGCCGGCCGCGAAGCGGCCCGCGGCAAAGGCCGCTGCGGCGAAGGCGCCTGTCTCCAAGGCGAAGGGCAAGGCGACCGGCAAGGGCAACGCGGTTGCGCGACTGCTGACGCCGAAGCCCGGCGACAAGGGTGCCAAGGGCGCGAAATCGAACATCAAGTCGACCAAGCAGGCGCTCGAACTGCTCGAAGCCAAGGTCAATGCCGGCCTGCAGGCCTCCAAAGGCAAGGGCAAGGCGAAAGGCAAGGGCGGTCGTGCCGGGCGCAAGTCGCGCCGCGATGAGTGGCTGAGCACCATTGCGGAAATGCCGAAAGAGGATGCCGAGGCGCGTCGCACGCGGCTGAAGACGCTGATCAAGCTCGGCAAGGAGCGCGGCTTCCTGACCTACGCAGAGATCAACGACCATCTTCCGGACGACCTGGTCGATGCCGAGCAGATCGAGGCCATCATCTCGACCTTCGGCGACATGGGCATCCAGGTCTATGACCAGGCACCCGACCAGGAAACGCTGCTGATCAACGAGGCCGCGCCGGTTGCGTCCAACGACGAGGACGTCGAAGAGCAGGCCGAGGCCGCGCTGTCGACGGTGGATTCCGAGTTCGGGCGGACCACCGACCCGGTGCGCATGTACATGCGCGAAATGGGTTCGGTTGAGTTGCTGACGCGCGAGGGCGAGATCGAGATCGCCAAGCGCATCGAAGCGGGCCTGCGCCACATGGTGCTGGCGATCTCCGCCTGCCCGACCACGATTCAGGAAGTGCTCGACCTCGCCGCCCGCGTCGAAAAGGACGAGTCGCGCATCGACGAGGTGGTCGATGGCCTGATCGACCCGAACGCGAAGGACGACTTCGACCAGAAGAAGGCGGAGAAGGCCGAGGCGGAACAGAGCGACGAGGACGACGACGAAGAGGCCGACGAGGACGACACCGACGAGGACGAAGAGGACGAGGGCGCGGCGCAGACCGCGAGCCTGCTGCAGCTTCGCACCGAGGCGCTGGAGAAGTTCGCGCGCATCCGCCGGCTGTTCGAGAAGAAAAAGAAGATCCTCGAAGCCAAGGGCTCGAAGGACAAGGACTACCTGCGCGTGCGCGAGCAGATCTCCAACGAGCTGATGACGATCCGCTTCACCGCGCGCACCGTCGAGCGCCTGTGCGACAGCGTGCGCAGCCTGGTCGACGAGATCCGCACGCACGAGCGTCAGATCGTGAATATCTGCGTAGACAAGGCGCAGATGCCGCGGACGCATTTCATCAAGATCTTCGCCGGCACCGAGGGCTCGAAGCGCTGGCTCACGACCGAGCTGAATGCGAACCATGCCTGGAACGAGCAGCTGCGCCGGGTCGAACCCTCGATCCTGGAACTGCTCGGCAAGATCCAGGCGGTGCAGCAGAAGATCGGCATCCTGGTGCGCGAGCTGAAGGAGATCAACAAGCAGATGTCCACCGGCGAGGCCAAGGCCCGGCGCGCGAAACGCGAGATGACCGAGGCCAACCTGCGGCTGGTGATCTCGATCGCCAAGAAGTACACGAACCGCGGCCTGCAGTTCCTCGACCTGATCCAGGAAGGCAACATCGGCCTGATGAAGGCGGTCGACAAGTTCGAGTACCGCCGCGGCTACAAGTTCTCGACTTACGCGACGTGGTGGATCCGCCAGGCCATCACCCGCTCGATCGCAGATCAGGCGCGCACCATCCGCATCCCGGTGCACATGATCGAGACGATCAACAAGATCGTGCGCACGAGCCGGCAGATGCTCCACGAGATCGGCCGCGAGCCGACCCCGGAGGAGCTCGCCGCCAAGCTGCAGATGCCGCTCGAGAAGGTCCGCAAGGTGATGAAGATCGCCAAGGAGCCGATCTCCCTCGAAACCCCCATCGGGGACGAGGAAGACAGCCATCTGGGCGATTTCATCGAGGACAAGAAGGCGGTGTCGCCGCTGGACGCAGCCATCCGGTACGACCTGCAGCGGCAGATCAACAGCGCGCTCGAGACG
>DATCYZ010000132.1:0-9143 GCA_036526195.1 Burkholderiales bacterium | reverse complement strand
TTCAGCCGTACTTCGCCCGGATCACCCGGTACAGCGCCCGCAGCCCGGTGGCCTCGCCGCCCTCGGGCCGGCCCGGGCGCGAACTGGCGTTCGAGCCGAACAGGTCGATGTGGATCCAGCGCGTCGCCGGCTTGACGAATTCGGCGAGGTACAAGGCCGCGATGATCGCGCCGCCGTGCGGGCTGGAGGCGACGTTGTTCAACTCCCCCACCTTGCCGTCGATCATCCTGCGATAGCCCGCCCACAGCGGCAGCCGCCACATCGGGTCGGAGGCCTTCTCGCCGGCCGCGTCGAGCGCACGCGCAAGCGGGTCGTGGCGCGTGAAGTAGGCCTGCAGCTCGGGCCCCAGCGCGACGCGCGCGGCGCCGGTGAGCGTGGCGCAATCGACGAGCAGCGCCGGGTCCTCGCTGTCGGCCTCGGTCAGCGCGTCGCAGAGGATCAACCGCCCCTCGGCGTCGGTGTTGCCGATCTCCACCGTCTTGCCGCTGCGCGTGCGCACCACGTCCAGCGGCCGGATCGCGTTGCCGGAGACGGAATTCTCCACCGCCGGGATCAGCACGCGCAGGCGGATCTTCGCCTTCGCGGACATCAGCGCGGAAGCGAGCCCGAGCACCACCGCGGCGCCGCCCATGTCCTTCTTCATCTGCAGCATGCCGGCGGGGGGCTTGAGGTCGAGCCCGCCGGTGTCGAAACACACGCCCTTGCCGACCAGCGTCACCTTCGGCGCGTTGCGCTTGCCCCAGTGGAAATCGATCAGGCAGGGCGCGCGGCTCGCGGCGCGGCCCACCGCGTGCACCGTGGGATAGTTGCGCTTCAAGAGCGCCTCGCCCGAGATCACCGAGAACTCCGCGCCGTGCGCCTTTGCCACCGCCTTCGCGGCGTTTGCGAGATCCATCGGGCCGAGGTCTTCGGCAGGGGTGTTGATCAGGTCGCGGGCGAGGAACACGCCTTGTGCGAGGCGCTCGACCTCGGCGCGGTCGGCGTTATCGGGCCAGACCAGTTTCGCGAAGGCGCGTTTCGGCTTCTTGTAGCGCGTGTAGGCGTAGGCGCCGAGCGCCCAGCCGAGCGCGAGGCGGGTGGCGTCCGCGGCCTTGAGCTTCGCCTCCAGCCGGTAGCGGCCCTCGGGCAGCGCTTCGGGCAGGCCGGCGATCGCCCACACCGGGTCGGCCTTGAGGTCGGCGCCGATCACCACGCGGGTCGGCTTGCCGCCGGCGGCGGGCAGGAAGGCGAAGCGCCCGGGCTCGGCGCCGAAGCCGGTGGCCTGGAGCCAGGCGCGGTCCTCGGGCGGCTGCTTCTTCAGCCAGGCCTCGAAGCCGGCCTTGGCCACGGGCACGAGGCGTATCGCGCCGCGCGCGTCGGGGGTGAGGGCAAGCTGCATCGGAGTCTCCACTGCGGGGGAAGGGATGAGGGCGCACTTTCGCATGTGCAGGGCGCGTTCGCTAGACTTCCGGCATGGCGGTTCACCACACCCTCAGCTTCCGCACCCCCGGTCGCGGCACCACCGACATCACCGCCGAGGTGGCGAAGGTGGTGCGCGCGCACCCGCTCCAGGCCGGGCTTGCGAACCTCTTCCTGCAGCACACCAGCGCCTCGCTCATCCTCTGCGAGAATGCCGACCCCACGGTGCGCGAGGACCTGGAACGGCTCGCCGCGCGCTTCGCGCCGGACGGGGATGCCGGCTACGCGCACGACACCGAAGGCCCCGACGACATGGCAGCGCATGCACGTTCCGTTTTCACCTCCAGTTCGATCTCGATTCCCGTGGCGGCAGGCGCGCTCCTGCTCGGCACCTGGCAGGGCATCTACCTCTGGGAGCACCGCCATGCGCCGCACACGCGCACGCTGGTGGTGACGCTGGTGGCGGCGGCATGAGCGTGCTGCCGCCGGACTTCCCGCGCATGATCGCGCGCGAGGCGCTCGCCGAGCTGCCGATCCAGCGCTACGAGGGGGAGGTGTGCCTGGTCACCACGCCGCGCGACCTCGAGCGCGCGCGCGAGGCCTTCCACGCGGAGACCGTGGTCGGCTTCGACACCGAGACGCGGCCGGCCTTCAGGAAGGGCGAGCATTACCCGCCCTGCCTCGCGCAGGTGGCCACGGCGAACACGGTGTTCCTGTTCCAGCTCGGGCGCATCGATTGCGCCGACGTGCTCGCCGGCATGCTCGGTGCGGACCACCTCACCAAGGCGGGCGTCGGCGTGGCGCGCGACCTGAAGGAACTGATGGCGGTGTTTCCGTTCCAGCCCAGGTCGGTGTTCGACCCGGGCCACGCGGCGCGGCGCCACGACATCGAGCAGACCGGGGTGCGCAACCTCGCGGCGCTGTTCCTCGGCGTGCGCATCCCCAAGGGCGCGCGCACCTCGAACTGGGCGGCGCCACGCCTGACGCCGGCGCAGATCGGCTATGCCGCGACCGATGCCTGGGTGAGCCGCGAGCTCTACCTCGCGTTCCGGCGCATGGGGCTGGTGGAAGCGCGGCACTGAGGCGCCGGCGCGCCGCGCGCCCCGGAGGTCAGGCGCGCAGCACGCGGCCGAGCCAGGCCGAGATTGCGGTGATCTCTTCGGGGCAGACGGCGTGCCCCATCGGGTAGTCGTGCCATTCGACCTTCTGGCCGAGCGCTTCGAGCTTCTCGCGCGAGGCCTGCGCGCGCGCGACCGGGATCATCTCGTCCTGCGTGCCGTGCACCATGAGGATGGGCAGGTCGGCGTTCATCGCGTGGCGCTCCGCCGATACCGTGGCGGCAAGCGGTAAGTAGGTCGAAAGCGCCATGATGCCGGCAAGACGCGCGGCGTGACGCAGGCCGGTGTGCAGCACGATCGCGCCGCCCTGCGAGAAGCCGGCCAGCACGATGCGGCGGCCTTCGACGCCGCGGGTGCGTTCACGCGCGATGAGCGCTTCCACCAGCGCCTGCGACTCGCGGATGCCGGCGTCGTCTTCCGGCCCGCCGCCGAGTTGCTTGATGTCGTACCAGGCACGCATGCGCATGCCCATGTTGATGGTGACCGCTCGCTCGGGCGCGTGCGGAAAGACGAAGCGCACCGGCAGGTCGGCGGGCAGGCGCAGCGCCGGCACCACCGGCTCGAAGTCGTGCCCGTCGGCGCCCAGGCCATGCAGCCAGATTACTGCGGCGGCCGGCTTCGCGCCGGTCTCGACTTCAACGGTTTCGGGGAGTTTTGTCATGCGCGCATTGTAATCAGCCGACCAAGAAAGGGGTCAGACCCCTTTTTCTGTACAGTTGCAGTCGATCGGCACATCCCTTCCCGAAAAAGGGGTCTGACCCCTTTTCCACGCACGATTGGAGAACACAACCATGCTCGCAACCCGCTTCTCGACCTTCGGCGCGCCCGAAAAGGTCATCGAACTCTTCGACGAACCCGATCCCGGTGAACCGGGCCCGGGCGAGGTGGTGATCGACACCGAGTTCGTGCCGATCAACCCGGCGGACCTGCTGAACCTCGAGGGGCTGTACGGCGCGTCGCGGCCGAAGCTGCCGATGACGCCGGGCGCCGAGGGGGTGGGGAAGATCGTCAAGGTGGGCGAGGGCGTGAAGCACGTGAAGGCGGGCGATCGCACCCTGCTGCCCGGGCCGGGCTGCTGGCGCGCGCGGGTCAAGGCGCCGGCCAAGGTGGTGTTCGCGCTGCCGGCGGGGGGCGATCCGCAGCAGTTGTCGATGCTGCGGGTGAACCCGCCGACCGCCGACCTGATGCTCAATACCTTCGTGCCGCCGCAGGCCGGGCACTGGGTGATGCAGAACGCCGCGAACTCCGGCGTCGGGCATTGCCTGATCCGGCTGGCGAAGCGCGCGGGCGTGAAGACGGTGAATGTGGTGCGGCGCGAAGAACTCATGGCCCCACTCAAGGCGTTCGGCGCGGACGTGGTGCTGGTCGACGGGCCGGACCTTGCCGCGCGCGTGCGCGCTGCGATCGGCAGCGCCGGGGTGCTGCCGCTGGCGATCGACGCGGTCGGCGGCGAGGGCACGCTGCGCCTTGCGCAGTCGGTCGACGACGGCGGCACGGTGGTGAACTACGGCCTGCTCTCGGGCGAGGCCTGCCGGGTGGATGCGCGCGAGACGGTGTTCCGCGACATCACGCTGCGCGGCTTCTGGCTGCGCAACTGGTTCATGAAGACCGCGCCGGCGGACATCGGCGCGCGCTACCAGGCGCTCGCCGCGCTGGTGGCCGATGGCACCCTCGCGGTGGAGGTCGAAGCCGTCTACCCGGCCGCCGAGTTCGCCAAGGCGCTGGCCCATGCCGGCAAGGCTGGCCGGTCCGGGAAAGTCCTCGTTTCGTTCTGAGAAAAAAGGGGTCTGACCCCTTTTTCGCGGGTGCAGGCGTACCATCTGCGGAACCTGTTCAAGGGAGCCTGCCATGCGCCTCGCGATCGCCCTTCTTGCCACCCTCTTCCTCGCCCTGCCGGTGCGTGCCGCCGATGAACCGAAGGCGGCACCGACCGCCGCCGAGCGCGCCGAGGCGAAACGCCTCGCGCAGGAGGAACGCGACAAGGCCGAGAAGCGCCGCCGCGCAGCACTGGTGGCGCAGTGCGAGATCAAGCCGGTGATGACCGACGCCGAAATCGAAAAGTGCCGGGCGGCGTCGCGGTAGTCGTAGAAAAAGGGGTCTGACCCCTTTTTTCAGTCCGTTTTCATCCCTGCCACACCCCGTACCCCGCCTCGCGCAGGCTGATTGCCAGCTCGACTTCCATGTCACAGGCCGCCCTGTACGGCATGGGGTTGGCATAAGCGTAGAGCTTGGGCAGAAGGCGCAGACCGTAGTCCTTCGCAAAGCGGTTGGCGCGGATGCCGGCCTTGTGCTTCTTGAAGCGCGCCTCGGGCGTCAGGCCGGTCATGCCGACATAGACGCAGGGCTTCATCGCGTCGTAATCCGGGTTCGCGTCGCGAAAGCGCTTCACCTGCAGCACCTCGGGCGAGAGCTCGATCACGTAGACGTTGTGATGGTGCTTGCGCGGCATGGATAAAAAGGGGTCAGACCCCTTTTTTCACCCGCTCTTTCATTCGGTGACCCGCCCGCGCAGGGCCTTCAGCTTCGAGCGCTTCGACTTGCCCTCGAGGCGGCGCTCCTTCGAGGCGCGCGTGGGACGGGTGGCGCGGCGGCGCTTGGGGACGACGGCGGCGGCGTCGACCATGGCCTGCAAGCGCGCGAGCGCCTCGGCGCGGTTGAGTTCCAGGCTGCGATGGCGCTGCGCCTTGATGACCACGAGGCCCGAGCGCATCAGGCGCTGGCCGCCCAGCGCGAGCAGGCGGCGCTTGACGGCCTCCGGCAGCGAGGACGCCAGCACGTCGAAGCGCAGGTGCACCGCGTTCGAGACCTTGTTGACGTTCTGCCCGCCGGGCCCGCCCGCGCGGATCGAACTGAGCTCGACTTCGCTTTCGACGACCTGCACCACGGCGCTCAGCCCGGCTTTTTCAGCTCGCCCGATTCGAGCAGGCGCTTGAGATCGTCTGCGCCGCCCACCAGCACGCCCTTGACGAACACCATCGGCAGGGTCGGCCAGCCGCTCCACATCTTCAGCGCGTTGCGCCGCCGCCAGTCCGACAGGTAGCTGCCGTACTCGAGGTAGGTGTAGGCGAGCCCGGCGCGATCGAGCAGCCCGCGCGCCTTCTTCGGGAACGGGTTCTGCTTCATGCCGACGACGACGATGTCGTTGCCGGCGATCGCCGCCTCGACCTCCCGAACGATGTCGGCGCGGTGGTTCGCAACCTTCTCGCGGATCGCGGGGTGGATGCGGGCTTCTTCGAGGACGGGACGTGGCATGGGTCGGCCTTTGGGGAACGTGCGAACGGTACGCCATCGCCGGCCGGCGCGCCAGAACGGGGCCGCGCCCGCGAGGCGCGGCGTTCAGGCATAGTAGGCCGGTGACCGCTTGCAGCACCCGGAGAGGCTTCGAGACATGACGACCGGAACCGCAGAATCCACGGCCGAGGCCACGGATCCGCGCGAGGCAGACTACGACCTGATCGTCATCGGCGCCGGCGCCGCCGGCATGGCCACGGCGCTGTTTGCAGCGATCGAAGGCATGAAGGTGCTGGTGCTCGAACGCACGCAGTGGGTCGGCGGCACCAGCGCGCTCTCCGCCGGCGCGCTGTGGATTCCCAACACGCACCTTGCCGCGGGATCGGGCGACACGCCGCAACGGGCCGCGCGCTATCTCGAACTGTCCACGGGGGGCCGCACGCCGGCGCGCTTGCGCGAACGGTTCCTGTCGCTGGGCCCGCAGGTCGTGCGCATCCTCGAAGACCATACCGAGGTGCGCATGCGCGCCTTCGCCCGCCACCCGGATTACCTCTCCGAACTCGAGGGTTCGACGACGCACGGTCGGGCGCTCGAATGCCTGCCCTTCGACGGACGGCAGCTCGGCGACGCCTTCGCCCTGGTGCGGCCGCCGATTCCGGAATTCACGGTGCTGGGCGGCATGATGGTCGATCGCATCGACATCGGCCACCTGCTGAACCTGACGCGCTCGGCGGCCTCGTTCGCGCACGCGAGTCGCCTGCTATTGCGCTACCTCGCCGACCGGCTGCGCCACCCGCGCGGCACGCGGCTGGTGATGGGCAATGCGCTCGTCGGCCGGCTGCTCTTTTCACTGCAGAAGCGGCAGGTGCCGGTCTGGACGCAGACCACGGTGGATCGACTGCTCGAGGCGAACGACCGCGTGACCGGCGTCGAGGTCTCGCGTGCCGGCGCGCGTCAGGTGCTGCACGCGCGCGCGGGCGTGGTGCTTGCCGGAGGCGGGTTCAACGAGCATCCTCAATTGCGCAAGCAGCTGATTCCCGCGGAGGTGCGCCATTCGCCGCGGGCCGGCGCTTCACCCGCGCTGCTCTACGAGCAGGCGCTCGCGCTCGGCGCGCGCCTGGGCAAGGTCGAGGGCAGCGCGGCGTTCCTGACGCCGGTGTCGGCACGCACGCGCGCCGACGGCAGCACCGCGGTGTTCCCGCACTTCGTCCTCGACCGCGGCAAGCCCGGCACCGTCGTGGTGAACGCGCAAGGGCGGCGCTTCGTCAATGAAAGCGCCTCCTACCAGCTGTTCGGCGAGCGCATGCTGGAACAGCACTCCGGGCACAGGCCGAACGCACTCGCTTTCCTGATCGCGGACCGGAGGGCGCTCCTGAAGTACGGCCTCGGCATGGTGCGGCCCGGGGGCCGCGGTGTCGCGGCAGCGCTGCGCAGCGGCTATCTCGTGCGCGCGCAATCGGTGGCCGCGCTCGCGCAGGCGCTCGACATCGACGCGACCGCCCTGACGGACACCGTCGAGCGCATGAACCGTTACGCGAAGAACGGCCTCGACGCGGACTTCCAGCGCGGCTCGACCGCGTACCAGACCAACCTCGGCGACCCGGCGGTGGGCCCGAACCCGAACCTCGGCGCCATCGAAACGCCGCCCTTCTACGCCCTGCGCCTGTATCCGGGTGACATCGGCGCGGCCGTAGGGCTGGTGACCGACGCGGACGCGCGGGTGCTGCGCGGCGATGCCCCGATCGGCGGCCTGTTCGCGGTCGGCAACGACATGCATTCGGTGATGGGCGACGCCTACCCCGGACCGGGCATCACCCTCGGGCCGGCGGTGGTCTTTGCCTTCGCCGCCGCGCAAGCCGCACGGCGCGGCAAAGCCTAGCGCTCGACCAGCCAGAGGGCGAAGAGCGCGAAGGCGGGTGTCAGGGCGATCAGCAGGTCGGGCGGGAGCATGGGCGCAGTGGGTTCGTGTTGATGACACGACCATGCTGCGCGTCCCACGGGCTCAGGGCGTGAGCCCGTCCTCTCCCGCCAAGGGCGCGAACGCGTCCGCACCCATCCAGGGCGTGCGCCCGTCCCCGCCGGCTCAGGCGTAGCGCGCAGCCGCTGCAGCGAGCGACTCTGCGACGCGCTTCCTCAGCGCCGGCGGCCCGAGCACTTCCACCTCCGGGCCGTAGCGCAGGATCTCCATGGCGAGCTCGCGGTCGTCCGCGTAGGGCAACTCGAGGATCCAGCTGCCGTCCTTCTCCGCGCGCGTCTTCTGCTGCGAATGCCAGGTCTGCGCGGTCACCCAGCGCGCCGCCATCGGCGCGAAGCGCAGCTTCGCCCACTGCACGTCGCGACCGGCGAAGATGCCGTAGCCGCTCTTCAGGTAGCTGTCCATCTCGGCCTGCGGGATTTCCTTCGCGCGCGCCTCCAGCATCGTCGCGGCGCGGATCGCGTCCACCGCGAAGCTGCGCAGGTCCTTGCGTAAATGGCAGTACGCATCGAGGTACCAGTTGTCGCGGTAGTGCACCAGGCGCTGCGGCGAGACGCTGCGCTCGGTCTCGCGGTCGTCGATGCGGTGCCAGTGGCGGATCGACACCTGCTTGCGGCCGAGCAGCGCCGTGGCGAGCACGCCGAAGTGCGGCGAGCGCGCACCGCGCCGCCCGGGCTGCAGGATGCGGATGCGGCGCTCGACGTCCTGCCAGGAATGCTCGCCGGTGCCGAGGATGGCGCGCAGGCGTTCCATCAGCGGCTGCACGTGCGGCCCGAGCAGGCCGGGCTCGAGCCCGGCGAGCAGTTGCTGCATGGCGAGCAGCGCGTAGGCCTCCTCCGAGGAGAACCACAGCCCGGGCAGCTCGTAGCGCGGGCCGGTGCGCGATCTGCCGAAGCGATAGCCGCCCGCCTCGCGGTCGTACTCGATCGGCGCGTTGAAGCGGCTGCGCATGTACTCGAGGTCGCGCTTCAGCGTCGCGCGCGAGACGTCGAGTTCTTCCTGCAGCAGGGCGAACGGCGTGGTGCCGCGCGACTTCAGCAGCTGGTCGATGCGGTAGAAGCGTTCGAGCCGTTCCATGCGGGCCTCCGGGACCGTGCTACTTGCTCACGCGGTTGCGCCCGCCTTCCTTGGCGCGGTACAGCGCCTCGTCGGCGGCCTTGATCACTTCCAGCGGCGTGGCGCGCCCGCGACCCGGCGCCGACACCCCCATCGAGACGGTCACCGAGAGGGATTCGTCCGCGCGGCCCTCGCCGCGGTGCGCCGCGCCCTCCTTCTTGTCCTTCGGCCGGTCCTCGCCGCGCACGTTCATGCGGTAACTGGCGATCGACTCGCGCAGCCGCTCGAGTTCCGGCAGCACCGCGGCCACGCCGCGATCGGGAAACAGCACGCTGAATTCCTCGCCGCCGTAGCGGTAGGCCCGG
>DATCYZ010000131.1:0-9412 GCA_036526195.1 Burkholderiales bacterium | reverse complement strand
GTGATGAGCGGGCAGGCGTCCTTGCAGTTGGTGTAGATCACGTTGATGAGCACCGTGCGCCCCTCGAGCACGTCGGAATAGAAGCGCACCTTGCGCCCCTCGTGCGTGAGCAGCTCGAGATCCGTGAAATAGGCGCGTGCGTCGGGGCGGGCTCGCACGTTCTGCACGGGCGCCCCCTGCGCTTTCGCCTTGCCCGAGTCGCCGTCCCCCGTGTGCGCGAGGCTCGCTGCCGCCGCGCCGCCGGCCAGGACGAGCGCCAGCGCGAGCCGCGCCGTGTAGTTTCCGATGTTCATTGCCGACCTCCGTTCGATTCGTTGCTCACAGGGGCTCCAGCCCGATCCAGTCCGAGACCGGCCGGAAGCCGCGTTGCGGATCCACCGCGAGGACGTAGCCGCCCAGCGCGCCCACGCGCCGGCCCGGCCCGAAGCTCACCGGCGGCGTGGGGCCCGCGTCGAAGCGATGCAGGCCCTCCAGCGCGCTCGCGAAGCGCTCGCGGGTGAGCTCGCGGCCCGCCCGGCGCAGCGCCTCGACCGCGATGGACAGCGCCGCGTAGGCGAAGCCCTGCGATGCCGAGTGGGCGCTGCCGAGCGCGCGCTCGGCGCGCAACCGCTCGAACGCAGCCGCCGCCGGGCTCGCGCCCTGCAGGTCGCTGCGCGTGGGATAGGCCACGAACAGCCGGCCCTGGAACGCGGCGGGCGCCGAGAACATGGCGCGCGCCGCCTCCGAGCCGGGGGCGTAAATGGCCGGCCGCCAGCCCAGCCCTGCCGCGAAGCCGAGCAGCGCCGCGAGCTCGCGCGCCTCGCCCGCGAACAAGACGGTCTGCACACCGAAGTGGCTCAGGCGCGCCACCGCACCCGGCTCGGCCGCGGCGCTCGCAGGCAGCAGCTCGAATCCCGCGCACTGCAGGCGCCGGCACTCGTCCGCGAGCGCCCGCGCCACCGGCCCCTCGGGCTCGGACACGAACGCGGTCACGCGCTGGGACTTCGGGTCGGCGCTGCGGCCCGCGAAATCGAGCAGCACGCGCGCAAGATCCGGCACGCCGGGGTACAGGTAGAACACGCGCGGCGAGGCGCTCGCCGCGGTGGACAGCGTGAACGGCGCCACGACATGCAGCTTGTGCGCGCCCGCGAATTGCGCGATCGCGGCCTCGCTGCCCACGCCGTAGGGACTCACCAGGGCGAACACCGGCCGCTCGCCGAAGCGCGTCTCGGCCTCGGCGAGGTCGGGGGCGACGACGAGCTCGAGCCGCCGCCCGTGGATGCCGCCCTGCTCGTTCAGCTGGCCGAGGTAGGCCTTCAGCACGCCGCGCATGGCCGCGCCGACGGCCGCCGCGGGACCCCGCTCGGGCAGGATCGTGCCGATGCGCAGCGCCGCGTCGCTCACGCCCGGGTCGCGCTCCTCCGCGAGGCGTTTCAGGTACTCGGTGAGGGCCGCTGACTCGCCCACCGAAAGCGAGTAGCGCGGCATGGCGGCATCCAGGCGCGCGCCGTCCGGGTCGAGCCCTTCGGTGACTGCGCGCGCGAAGCTGCGCTCGTCGTAGGGGCCGTGGCGCCGGCCGTCGGCACGCTGCAGGCCGTAGGGCTTGGTCAGGTTCTCCCAGGTAATGTCGGGGGGCAGCACGCCGCCCTCGGGCCGGCCGCGGCCGTCCGCGCCATGACAGTTGCCGCAGGCCACCGGCGCGCCGGAGAGCGCGATGCCCTGCCCGCCGACCAGCGCGCGTATCGCCTCGCCGCGCTCGTTGCGTCCCTCGAGGAAGATGCGCCGCCCGAGCTCGAGGCGCGCGTCCTCAGCGGGCACCGCCGGCACGGTCATCGGGGCGAAGAGCGCCAGCGCGCCGCAGGCGAGCGCCAGCCCCGCGCGCGCGCCCGCGAGCATCAGTGCCGGTGCCGGGCGACCGGAACGGCGAGCGCATGCTCGACCTGCGAGAGCACCTCCTCGACGCTCGGAAACCCGAACAGGCGCGTCCAGCGACGCCCCTCGGCGTCGCCGATCATGGTGATCGCCGGGTGGTCTTCCGGGTTCGGCGTGAACGTGCCGAACGCCTTCAGCACCGCATCGACGTCGCCCTTCGACCCGGTGAGCCAGCGCCAGTCGGCCCCGGCGCCGTGCTGCGCGGAATACTCCTTCAGGCGGGCCGGCGTGTCGCGCTGCGGATCCACCGTGATCGAGACGAGCAGCGCCTTCTCGCCGAGGCGCGCACCGAGGCGCTGCTGCAGCTGGGACATCGTCGCCGAGAGTACCGGGCAGACCGTCGTGCACGTCGTGTACACGAAGCTCACGACCGCCACCCGCCCCGCCAGCACGTCGGACTTCAGGCGCACGGCGCGGCCGTCCTGGTCGGTGAGGCGGGTGTCGGGCAGCGTCAGCTCGACGCCCGCGGGGCGCGCCGCAGCCTGAGCCCCTTGCGCGTCGTGCCGGTGCGAACGATCGTGCGCGAGCGCCGGCGCCGAAAGGCCGGCGGCGACGAGCGCCGCGAGGAGTTGGCGGAACGGGGTCATTCGCATGGGCGGATCTCCTGTGCGCCTAGCGCCGGCGCGACGCGACCGGCGCGCTCTGGGCGATGACCGAGAGGTACGGCAGATCGCGGAAGCCCTTGCCGAGCGTCGCCGAGGACACGTAGACGTAGTATGCCCCGGGCCGGTCGAGCTCGAGCTCGGCCTCGTACACACCTTTACCGATCTCGCGCGCCTGCACGACGGCGCGGTCCCGGCCCGGCGCGCGCAGCACCATCACGCGCACGTCCGCGAGCCCCGCCTTCGCACTGCCCTGCGCGCCTTCCAGAATGCGGAAGCGCAACCGCATGGGCTTGCCGGCTTCGACCGTGTGCGAAGCGACCTGGTAGTCGACCGTCAGCCCCTTGCGCGCGTCGGCGAGGCTCGGGTCGGCCGCGACGTCCGCGGAGAAGCAGTGCATCATGCGCGGCGTGTCGAGCGAGAAGGCCACGTCGTAGCGGCCCGCGGCCGGCAGCTTCACGCGCCCCGCGTACACGCCCGGCTCGACCTCGCGCAGGCTGCGGTCCACCACCGTGACCGCGCGCGCCCGGGCCCCGTACGTCTGGTAGTTGCTGGCCGGCGCGTTCATGCCCTCCATGTAGAAGTACGTGGTGTTGTCGCCGGGGTTGACCACCATGATGCCCGCCTCGCCGGGAACCTCGGCGATGGAGTCCGCGATCGCCAGCTCGCCGGCGGCCTTCGGCGGCACCGAGCCCGTCTGGAATCCCTGCACGGTCGGCTGCTTGCCCGCGCCGATGGTGGCGAGGTTGATCTGCGTGACCCGCTCGCTGCCCAGCGAGCGCACGTAGGCGAAGGCGCGCGTGAACTTGATCTGGTAGGGCTGCCCCTGCACGGGGATCTCGTGCTGCACGCGGTTGGCCGACGGATCGATGACCAGCACGCGGTCCTCGAGGGTGTTGACGACGAACACCCAGCGCCCGTCCGGGCTGACGCGCATCGGGCCGAGTCCCGGCTTCGCGGCGATGCGCTGCACGGTGTCGAACTCGCCCGGCCGCACGACGTGCACCACGCCCGTCTCGGCGTCCGCGACGAACAGGCGCCGGGCGAGCGCCGAGTAGGCGAGCGAGATCGGCTGGCCGCCGATGGCGAGCTCGCGCGCGCGCTCGAGCGTGCGCACGTCGATCACCGTGACGGTTCCCGCGCGGCGGTTGCTGACGAAGGCCCAGCGGCTGTCCTCCGAGAACGCGAGCTCGTGGTGCCCGGCCCCGGTCGGGATGCGCTTCACCGGCTTGAGCGACGCGGTGTCGATCACGGTCACGCCGCCCGCGCCGTCCTTCGCCGCGTTGTTGCCGACCCACAGGTAGCGCCCGTCGGGCTGCACCGCGGCGCGCGTCGGCCCCTCCCCTGCGGGAATGCTGGCGGTCACCTTGAAGGAATCGGCCTCCACCACCGCCACCTTCCCCGCCGCCGGCATCGTGACGAAGATGTAGCGGTCGTCGCGGCTGCGCGCGAAGTCCGCGCCGGGCTTCTCGAGCGGCACGCTGGCGAGCGTGCTCGTTCGCCCCACCATGGACACGGTGGGATCCACGACCGAGAGCGAGGCCTCGCGGTTCATCACCACGATGTAGTAGCTGTTCAGGTCCACCATCGGCCGGATGCCGACGATGCCGCGCAGGTACAGCGCGATCTTTTCCTTGCAGGACTTCTGCTCGGCGCCGGGCCGGCCCTGGATCACCTCGCCGATGTCCAGCCACGCCCCGGGCGAGAGCCCGCGCACGGGCTTGCCGGTCGCCTCCTCCAGGATGCGGAAGCGCACCTCGGCGAGATCGCCTTCGCCGAGCTTCGCCTTGCCGTCGGCGACGTTGCGCGCGGCGAACTCGATCACCAGCCCGTCCTTGGCGTAGCGCGGCGAGCGCGCCCCGGTTTCCGCCGCGAGGGCCGGTGCGGCGGCGAGCAGTGCCGCCAGAGCGGCCCAGCGTGCAAATCGTGTCATGCGCGAACCTCCAGATTCGTTGCCCGGCGGACGCGGCACCGCCAGAAACACACAAGGGTGCAGCGATCGCTGCACCCTTGCGCGTCCCCCAAGCGGCCCCGGCGTCCTGCTTCCGGGTGCCTTACGCCCTACTGCGGCGCGTACGGATCGACCCGCAGGATGCCCCACAGGCCGCTTGCGTTGCCGAACGAGCCGGTGTCGCGGAACAGATAGTCGCCCTCCACCTTGTTGGCGCCGCCCGCGCTCGGGAAGCGGAAGGTGAAGTGCGAGTACGGCGTGATGCTCTCCTGCGCACCCTGGGCGAACCCGTAGGGGTTGTCGCCGATGGACCGCGAGCCCACACCGTTCATCCCGCAGGCGCCCGGCAGGTCGTTGCGCGACTCGCCTTCGCACACGTACGGATCCCGCTGCCACACGTGACCGTGGAAGATCAGCGTGGTGCCGCGCGAGGTGCCGTGCGGTACGGCCGAGTGCACGCGTGCTTCCGTGCCGGGCCGGACCGTGAACACCGGCGTGGCCGGGTCGCCGCCCACCAAGCTGTTGCTGTAGGCCAGTTCGGGGTTGGGCACGCCGCCGTAGCAGCCTTCGCCGCAGCCGGCGCCGCCGAACGGCGCCTGCGGCAGGATGCCGAAGCGGTACCACAGGGGCTCGATGCCGTAGTTCAGCGCCATGGCGCTGCTCTCCTGGCTGTCCTCCGGGATGCCGATGGCCTCGCCGTTCATGTGCTCGACCGAGGATCCGTCCTTATAGCGGTGGTTCAGGTTCTTGGTCATGACGAGCATGAAGTCGCGGTACTTCTTCGCGTACTTGCCCTTGCCGATCGTGACCGTCGCCTGCGCGCGCTGGTTCGCATCCTCGCTGAACGTGACGTCGGGGCCACCGGTCACTTCGCTGCCGCCCGGCAGCACGACCATCCCGCCGACCAGCGACTTCTGGCCCTGCTTGACCTTGTCGGCCGGGCTGAGGCCGAAGCCGCCGAACTCGACCGGCGTGGCGACGATGTTGACGCCGCCAGCCACGGGCACCTGGTCGATGTCGCCCATGTACCACCGGAACGTGCCGATCTGCGTCTTCGGCTTGCCGTTCACCAGGCTCGCCGGAGGCACCGTCTGCGTGACGTTCGCGCCGACGTTCACCCCGAGGTCGCTCGTCACGTCGAGGGCCACGAGCTGCGGGCTCAGGCCGACGTGGGTCGAGGGACGGATCAGGTTGTTGTCGAACGGGATCGAGCCTTCCGGACGATCGCGGTCGCGCTTGTTCGCGCCGATCAGGGTCGCGAGCGTCGGCAGGTCCGGCGCCACGTCCGGCATACGGTTGTACACCGTCACGTTGACGCACTCACCCGCCTTGGCCCGCACGATGAGCGGCTCGACCTTCTTGATCGGCTTGCCGTAGGCATCGGAAATCAGGCGCACCGGGCATTCGGCGTTCGCCACGCCGGGCATGCTCCGGCCGTCGCGGCAGGCGCCGCGGCCGGCGACACCGCCCCGCGTGGGATCGGGTTCGAGGTCCGCGAGGTGCACGTACAGCATCGCCGTCGGATCGTGGATCGGACCCGTATGCGAGAGCGTGTTTCCGTCCGCGTCTTGGCCGCTCACGCTCGTTTCACGCGGGTTGTACACCAGCGTGCCGTTGCCCTTGAGGGCCGCGCCGACGTGCTGCTTCGCGAGGTTCGGATCGTTCGGCACGATCGTCACGCCCGGATTGGGCAGCAGGTCGTTGGCGAGGATCGCCACCACCTTCAGGTCGCGAGTCGGCGCCGTCGCCGGGCACACCCCGTTGAACTCGGCTTTGTTGAGCACGCGATCGGGCTTCACGTCCTCATTGTTGGGCAGTGCGAACAGGTCGCCGCGCCTGGACTCGTACGAGCGCACCAGCCCCCACGTGCCGCTCCACCATCCGTCCTGCGACGAATCGATGTTGTACACGTAGTCGCGCGCGTTGATCGCGCCGCCCCCCGTGGCCGCACCGTTCGGCTTGAAGATCGGCATCTGGAACGTGAACTGCTCGGAGATGCCCGCGGCCTGCGAGTTGCGCCAGCCCGAGTTCGGCTGCTTGCCGTGGCCCGAACCGCCCTGCAGCCACTTCAGCCCGCCGATCATGGCGTTGTGCTCTTCTTCGTGCGCACCGGCCTGGATCTTCACGCGGACCGTGTCGCCCGCGTAGGTCCGCAGCATCGGCGTGAAGGGATCGCCGCCCTCGACCGCGCTGGGCGCGTTGAGGGCGTTATTGCCCCACGGCATGAGCTGGCTCTCGGTCTTGTTGAGGTCGAGGATCGCCCGGTTGATGGGCGCCGTCGTGCCGTCCTTGTTGACGATCTTGGACGCCAGCGCGAACGCCAGGTCTCCCGCGACGCCGTCCGTCTGCGCGCCCTTCTTGCCGTCCGGCCCCGTCTTGCTGGGGTCGAACACGCGAAGCGCGATGGGCTCGTTGCGGTAGTTCACCACGAACATGCCCGGGTCTTCCACGTCGATCGCCTGCGGGCAGGGCCGCGTGAGCAGCACCGCCCCGGACTGCTCGTCCTTCACGCAGTCCGCCGCCTCGACCACCAGGTCCGGGTAGACCGGGTTGATCTGGAAGCGCGCCGGCGGGTTGATCGCGTAGCGGAACGAGTTGGTGATATCCGTTCCCTGCACGCGGTTGACGCGCGGGTTTTCCGTGAAGAAGAGCCCTGCGAGGTTGAGGTCGAACGCCTTGTTGGCGGGTTCAATCACCGCGCCCACGGGCGGGATCGGCACGCCGAAGCGGTCGGCCCCGACGTACTTGTCCTTCTCATAGGCGTGCTGGAAGTCGCTGAACTCGAAGTAGAACTCGCGGAACGGGTCCGTGCAGGTCACGCCGTTGATGTCGCCGGCCTGCGTGCACGGCGCGGCCTTGACCGTGTTCGCGGCGTATACGCCCGATTGAGCCTGCGTCAGGATCGCCGCCTGCCACGAGGTCGGGCCGCCGTCCATCCGGCCACCCGAGCCGTCCGGGCCGGCGCCGAGCTGGTTACCCGTCTCGTTGTGCACCCACTTGGAGCCCGCGGGCTCGGTGAGCACGGTCGCGTACAGGCCGATCTGCTGGTGCGTGGACGGCCCGTAGTGGTCGTGCGTGAAGATGATGCCCAGGCCGCGGTCCACGCCGTCGGTGTTCACCACCGGGTCGGCGAACCAGCGCTGCATCGTCGTGCGCGCGCCCATCCAGTTCGCGCCGCCCGGCCCGGTGGCCGGGAAGAACGGATGCGCCTTGGCGTGCAGCATCGGCACCGGCACGGTCTGTCCCGCCGGGGTACCGGCGGCGCAGACGTGGCTTTCCATCGTCGCCCCTGCGGGCGGCGCCACGGTCGCGTGGCCGTCGCAGGCCTGCTCGATGTTCCACTCGTTGACCGCATGAATGCGCTCGCGGATCGCGCCGGGGGACAGGGTGCCGTCCTCGTAGTTCCAGCCGTTGGCGGCGCCGTCCGTGGTGGTCAGGTCCCACTTCGGCAGGTGGATGTGCTGGCCGATGATGTCGGTCGGCGTGCGCACCTGGTAATCGTCCATCTCGTAGTACTCGGGCACGAGATTGGAGTGCGAGTACACGGCGCAGTCGAACGTGTTCAGCCGCATGACGAGCGGCTCGGCCGGCTGCTGCTTGTTGATTACCGGCTCCACGTCCTCCCACAGGGCGATGATGCGCTGCTGCGGATAGTGGTAGCCGACCTTGTTGAGGATCGCGTCGAACTGCATGTTCGCGCCCTTGTAGCGGCGCGGGTTGTCGGCGTTGAAGGCGCTCTTGCCCCGGGTCTGCATGCCCAGGCCGCCATAGCCCGGCTCCGCCAGCAACGCGCCGACGCTCGCCGCCCAGCTGTCCTTCTCGCCGCTGAAGAAATTGCCGAGCACGCCGTTGCCCAGGCGCTGGCCGGTGTCGTCGATACAAGGCTCGTGGAAGGGCGCGCCGACCGCGGGCGGGGCGCCGTTGGTTGCGAACTTCGCGACAACGGCATTGCCACCCACCATCTTCACGGTGTCGTGGAAGCGCTTGCTGTGGAACTTCATCGCCACCTTCTCGGCGTCGGTGCCCTCCTCGGGGAAGTACACCGGCTTCGCCTTCGCGATCACCTTGGTGAAGTCGCGCGGGGAGACCACGTTGTGCTCGGTGGCACCGCCCGCGGCGTAGCCCTGCAGCGCTGCGCGCGGCAGGCCGCCGTCGTGGCCGTCGGCCTGGTCGGCCACGATGCCGGTCCACAGGCCGTAGGGCGAGGCCGTCTCGCCGCTCGGGCAGTCGTCAACCCGGCGCAGCGTCTTCTTGCCGTACCCGTCAACGCAGACCTTGTCCTTCGCGATATCGGCTGCCTGCGTCGCATTCAGCATGTCGAGCACCGGCGTCGGGGGACGCTGGCCCACGATGCTCAGGCTGGAGGACGGATCATCCGGATTGAGGTTCGGGCCGGCGTCGATACCCGCCACCCAGAACGGAAAGCCCGGGTTCTTGTCGTCGTCGGTTCCAGCGATGCCGTCGGGGCCAAGCATGTCCTTGTGGTCGATCAGCGCCACGCTGCCCACACTACGGTTGCTGGCGGTCTTGACCGGGTTGGCCACCACTTCGACCTTGGCCGGCATCGGCGCCATGCCCTTGCCGGGCAGCGGCACGATGGCGACGAGCGGCACGCCCGCGATGATCTCGCCGTCGGGATGCGCTCGCGAGCCGGTCGCGGGGGTGCCGTTCTGCAGCGCCCAGCGCTCCGTGTGGAAGCCTGCGCCCGAAACCATCAGCTTGGTACCCTCTTCCAGCACATCGTAGTGGCGCCAGTGGTACCACATGCCCTGGGCGAAGTGCGGGTAGAAGTGGCAGTGGAAGATGGCGTCGCCCGCGCTCTTGTTACGGTTGCCCGAGCCGCCGAAGTTGATCTCGTAGGTGTAGCCCGAGCCGGGTCCGACGCCCTGGGCGTCGATGTAGTTGGAGTTGTCGTCGTTGGCGTTGAACAGCCACTGGTGGTTGTGGA
>DATCYZ010000130.1:0-4386 GCA_036526195.1 Burkholderiales bacterium | reverse complement strand
CATGCGCGGGCGCTGGTTGCGGCGCGACTTGGTGGCGTAGCCCACCGCCTTCAGGTAGCGCTCGTCCAGGTGCTCCAGCCCCGCGAGCAGCACCGGCGCGTCGCCGCCCGAGAGCGCGTCCACGTGCCGCTTGATCTCGACGATCGCCGGCACGGCGTCCTTCGAGGTGCCGAAGAACTCGAGGCAGACGGTGCGCGTGTGCGCCGGCATCCGGTGCAGCAGGAAGCGCGCCGAGACGATGATGCCGTCGGTGCCCTCCTTCTGGATCCCGGGCAGGCCGCCGAGGAACTTGTCGGTGACGTCCTTGCCCAGGCCGATCTTCCGGAAGGTCCGGCCCGGCATCTCCAGCACGCGCTCCTCGAGCAGCGTGCGGCCGTTCGGCGCGTGGCGCCGCAGGCGAAAGCGCACCGTTTCGGCGTCGTGGATGCGCCCCAGGTTGTGGTCCAGGCGCTCGACCTCGAGCCACTCGGCCTGCGGCGTCACCATGCGCCAGGACACGAGGTTGTCGATCGCCGTGCCCCACAGCACCGCCTTCTTCCCGCCCGCGTTCATGGCCACGTTGCCGCCGATGCAGGAGGCATCGGCCGAGGTCGGGTCCACCGCGAAGACGAGCCGCTCGGCCTCGGCCGCCTCCATCACGCGCCGGGTGACGACGCCGGCGCCGGCCTGGAGGGTCGGCACTGCTCGCGCGACCCCGGGCAGTTCGCGCCACTCGATCGCGGAGAGCGCCTCGAGCTTCTCGGTGTTGATCACCGCCGAGCGGCGCGTCAGCGGCACCGCGCCGCCGGTGTATCCCGTGCCGCCGCCGCGCGGCACGATGGTGAGGCCGAGGTCGATCAGCGCCGCGACCAGCGCCTGCATCTCTTCCTCGGTGTCGGGCGTGACGACCACGAACGGGTACTCCACGCGCCAGTCGGTCGCGTCGGTCACGTGCGACACGCGCGCGAAGCCATCGAAGGCGATGTTGTCGCGCCGCGTGACGCGCCCGAGCCGGCGCGCGGCGCGCGCGCGCAACCGGCGCGTGTCGGCGAAGGACGCGTCGAACCGGGTGACCGCCTCGCGCGCGGCGCCGAGCAGCGCCTCCACCGGCTCGCTCGGTCCGCGGCGCGCGTCGATCTCGTCGAGCCGCCGGCGCATCCCGGCGATCACTTCCGCGCGCCGGTGCCGATGCTCGATCAGGTCGTCCTCGACGTAGGGGTTGCGCAGGACGACCCACATCTCGCCGAGCACTTCGTAGAGCATGCGGGCCGAGCGGCCGGTGCGCCGTTCAGTGCGCAGGCCGCTGATCCAGTCCCAGGCCTCGGGCCCGAGCAGGCGCAGCACGATCTCCCGGTCGGAGAAGGAGGTGTAGTTGTACGGGATCTCGCGCAGGCGTTGCGTCACAGCGCGATTCTAACGATCTGCTGCGTCGCAACATCCCCTCGCCCGGCAGGGGCATGCCGCGCCACGCACCGGCGCAGCGCCCCTGTCGTCGCTAGGCGCGCTCTTCGGTGCCGAAGATATCGCGGTAGCCGGCGTAGAAGCTGGCGTAGAGCACCGGCAGCAGCAGGATGATGATCGGAAACAGCAATCGGGCGGCCGGCACCTGCGGCCCCCCCTGGTTGAGCATCGCGAACGTGCTCAGCACCACGAGGGGCGTCACCACGGTCACCAGCGCCGTGATCACGCCGTAGGCGAGGAAGGCGCGCCAGTTCAGGACGCAGGCAAAGAAACTGTAGAACAGCGCCTTGGCGGGCGGCATGGCCTGCCAGGCCACCAGCACCGGCGCGAACCAGAACGCCATCATCACCGGCATGTAGAGCGCGGCGGCGGCGAGCGCGGCCAGCGCGAAATCGCCGTCACGCATCGTTTGCGGATCCATCGGCTTCCCCCCGAGCATCACGCGCGCGAGCGTGCCGCCATCGGCCAGCGCGGCGCCGGCAAACACCAGCGCAAGCCCCGCGAAGTACGCCGCGCCCAGCACCAGCTGCCCGCGCACGCCCTGACGGAACCCGGCGAACAGCTGGGCGATCTCGATCGGGCCGCCCGCCGCCGCGGCGCGGCTCGCGCTCATGAAGCCGACCGCGAACGGCGGCACCAGCACAATGGCCGCGACCACGCCGAGCACCGGGATGACGGAAACGAAGGTCATCAGCAGCCAGTACGCAAACACCAGCCCCAGCCAGCCCAGCGGACCGACGCGGAACAGCCGCCAGCCCTCCGGGAGCCAGCGCGCGCCGGCGCGCCAGGAAACGATGCGTGTCTGCATGCCTTTACCCGACCCAGACCGGCGCCGCGTCGACGCGCCGGCGAAGCAGGTCGCTGAAATGCCCGGGGTCGTGGGCATGCACCAGCATCCCCGGGCGCGGCAGGTGCAGGTCATGCAGGCGCGACAGCCAGAAGCGCAGCGCCGCGGCGCGCAGCAGCACCGGCCAGGCGCCGCGCTCCAGCGCGGTGAACGGACGCACCGCCGCGTAGGCGGCGAGAAACGCCTGCGTGCGCGCCGGGTCCAGGCCACGGTCCGCCGCGGGGTCGACAAGGCACCAGTCGTTCACGCACACCGCGCAATCGTAAAGCAGGCAGTCGATGCCGGCGAAATAGAAGTCGATCACGCCGCTCAGGGTCGCGCCCTCGAACAGCACGTTGTCGCGGAACAGGTCGGCGTGCACCGGGCCGCGCGGCAGGTCGGGGAAACGGTACAGCGACTGGAAGCGCAGTTCCTCGTTGAGCAGCGCGGCATTGGCGGCGTCAAGCCGCGGCAGCACGGCGCGCGCCGCCATGCGCCACCAGCGCGGGCCGCGCGGGTTGTCGAGGTAGCCGGTGAACGAGCGCCCCGCGAGATGCATGCGCGCGAGCAGCGCGCCAAGCGCGGCGCTGGCCGCGGCGTCCGGCGTCTCGATCGACGCCCCGGACAGGCGCGTGACCAGCACCGCGGGCTTGCCGTTCAGCTGCGAAGGATAGGCATCCGAGAGGTCGGCGATCGGCGCCGGACAGGGGATGCCGTGGCGCGCGAGGTGCGCCATGAGGTCGAGGTAGAAGGGCAGTTCCGCGGCGGGCAGCCGCTCGAACAGGGTCAGGACGTAACGTCCCTGGGTGGTGGTGACGAAGTAGTTCGTGTTCTCGATGCCGCGGGCGATCGGATCGAGCGACACCAGCGTGCCGACCGCGTAGCGCTTCAGCCACGCGACGATCTCCGGCTCGGAAACGGGGGTATAGACCGCCATCGGAGGACGCAGAGGCTCAGTTCGCGGCAGGCGCGGCGCGCGGCGCCGCGGCGGCGCGGCTCAATCGAAGGTCAGCACCGGCCACATCGGGACCCGCACGCGATCGTCGAGCGAATCGCGGCGCATCCAGTTGCCATTGCCGGTGGTATCGACCAGGTAGTAGGCCGGGCCGCCCTTGGGCGTGACCTTCATCATGACGACGCGGCCGTTCTCCCGCACCTCCTCGACCACGTCGTCGTCGCGCAGCGGGATGCGCACCCGCGGCTCGTCCGCGGCATCGCCGACGCGCGGCGGCGGCGCCTCGGGCAGCGGCTCGAGGCGGGGCGGCGGCGACTGGGCGAACGCGCTGCACGCAAGCAGGGCGAGGCAGAGGGAGAACAGGCGGGGAAGGCGGCGGTGCATGAGGGGTTCCCGGGACGCTTTCATTCTATCAGAGGGGCGCCCCGTTACAGGTTGAGCAGCACCTCGCGTTCGGCGGCCGAGGGCTCGAAGCCGCGCTTCTCGTAATGGGCGAAGATCGCGGCAACCACGCCCGCCGGCTCGTCGATGACCTGGATCAGGTCCATGTCCTCCGGAGAGATGGTGCCTTCGGCCACCAGCCGGTCGCGGAACCAGTCGAGCAGGCCGCGCCAGAACGGCGCATGCATCAGCAGGATCGGGATGCGGCGCGTCTTGCGCGTCTGCACCAGCGTCAGGGCCTCGAACAGCTCGTCCAGCGTGCCGAAGCCGCCCGGCAGGACCACGTAGGCGGAGGCGAACTTGACGAACATCACCTTGCGCGCGAAGAAATGCTTGAACTCCAGGCTGATGTCCTGGTACGGGTTCGAGTGCTGTTCGTTGGGCAGCCGGATGTTGAGTCCGACCGCGGGCGCGCTGCCGTAGAACGCCCCCTTGTTGGCCGCCTCCATCACCCCCGGGCCGCCGCCCGAGATCACCGCGAAACCGGCGTCCGAGAGCAGCCGGGCGGTCTGCTCGGCCAGCACGTAATACGGCGAATCGGAGTGGAAGCGCGCGCTGCCGAAGATCGAGACCGCGGGCTGGATGCCGGCGAGACGCCCGGTCGCCTCGACGAACTCTGACATAATGCCGAACACCCGCCATGCCTCGCGGGAGAGGGTCTCGCTGCCGGTATTGGCAGGCCTCGGAAGCTTGTCGATCGTCATCGTGCCCGGAAAACCTCCAG
>DATCYZ010000129.1:0-12106 GCA_036526195.1 Burkholderiales bacterium | reverse complement strand
TCCGAATGTCGCGCGCCGGGCTCGAATGCCTCGAGGCGTTCGGCATGCCGGTCGAGAGGCATGGCTACCTGACCCTCGCCGGGCCGGCGGGCGCAGCGCTCCTGCGCGACCAGCACGCGGTGCAGAAAAGCGAGGGCGCGGACATCGCCCTGCTCGGGCCGGCGGCGCTGGCGGAACGCTTTCCGTGGCTGAACGTGTCGGATGTCGCGCTCGGCGCGCTTGGCCTTGCGGGCGAGGGCTGGTTCGACGGTCCCGGCTTTCACGGCGCGCTGCTGTCGCGCGCGCGCGCGCTGGGCGTTTCCATGCGCGAGGCGGAGGCGACCGGGTTCGGCCGTGGTGCCGACGGCGCGATCGACAGCGTGCAGCTTGCATCGGGCGAGCGCATCGCGTGCCGGCATGCGGTGAATGCCGCCGGGCCCTGGGCGCGCAGCCTTGCCGCAACGGTCGGCATCGGCCTGCCGGTGCACGCACGGCGCCGCACGGTGTTCGTGCTCTCCTGCCCGACGCCGATCCCCGGCAGCCCGCTGGTGATCGACCCCGAGGGTTTCTGGTTCCGTCCCGAAGGACGCTTCTTCATCGCCGGGGCCGCGCCGGCGTCCGACGCGGACGACCTGCCGCTTGAGCCGGACTACACCGAGTTCGACGAGGCGCTCTGGGCGCGCATGGCACACCGGGTGCCGGCGTTCGAGGCCTTGCGCGTCGAGCGCGCCTGGGCCGGGTACTACGAAATGAACGTGGTCGACGGCAACGCGATCCTCGGCGCGCACCCGGCGGTGCCCAATCTCTGGTTCGCCAACGGCTTCTCCGGGCACGGCATGCAGCACGCAGCGGCGGCGGGGCGCGGCATCGCCGAGCGGATCGTCCACGGCGCGTACCGCAGCCTGGACCTGTCGAGCCTGGGCTTCGAACGCCTCCTCGAGGGACGCCCGCTGCGCGAGGACCGCATCATCGGCTAGCTTCGGCATGCGCCGCCGTTCCTGCCTATTCTCCTGCGACCCGGAAGAGTGGCGCGTCGAATCATGGCGGCCGAGTGTAGTGGGCCCCTGCCGCCGAGCGATTGCTTGCTAGAATCGCCGCGCCATCGGAGGGGGGCGTCGTCATCAGTCAGTTCGTGCAGCTGTTGCTTGCAGGGGTCGCGCAGGGCTGCGTCTACGCGCTCGTCGCGCTCGGCTTCGTGCTCATCTACAAGGCGACCGAGACCGTCAACTTCGCCCAGGGCGACATGATGATGCTGGGCGCGTTCTTCGCGCTCACCGCCGGCACCTTCATGGGCTGGCCGTACTGGGTGACGATCCTGTTCGCTGTTGCCTCGATGGCGCTGGTCGGCATGCTGATCGAGCGCATCGTGCTGCGTCCGGTGCTCGGCTATCCGGCCTTCACGGTGGTGATGATCACCATCGGCGTGGGCTATGTGCTGCGCGGCCTGGTGACGATGATGCCGGGCTGGGGCACCGAGACCTACGCGCTGGCGACGCCCTTTGCCGACAAGGTGATCAACTTCGGCGGCGTGGTGCTGGCGGTGCAGGAGATCGCGGTGATCGGCATGACGGCGGCGCTGTGCCTCGTGCTGTACCTGTTTTTCCGCTTCGCGCGTATCGGCGTGGCGATGCAGGCCACCTCGCAGAACCAGCTGGCCGCCTACTACATGGGCATCCCGGTGCGGCGCGTGAACATGATGATCTGGGGGTTGTCGGCCGGCGTGGCCGCCTTCGCCGGCATCCTGCTGGCGCCGTTCACCTTCGTGCACTCCAACATGGGCTACATCGGGCTGAAGGCCTTCCCCGCGGCCGTGGTCGGCGGTTTCGGCAGCGTGCCGGGCGCCATCGTCGGCGGCCTGATCATCGGCGTGGTCGAGGCGCTTTCGGGCCTCTACCTGCCCGAGGGCTTCAAGGATGTTGCCGCCTACGTGGTGGTGCTCCTCGTGCTGCTGGTCAAGCCCTCGGGCATCTTCGGCGAAACCGCCACCAAGAAGGTCTGAGGCGAGCCCCCGGCCATGCGCTTCTTCTTCAAGACCGACTACGCGCAGGACCTGCGCATCGCGCGCCATGGCGGCCACGTGTTCTGGTACGGCCTGCTGCTCGCCGTGCTGGTGGCGCTGCCGCTGTTTGTCGGCGAGTATTTCCTCACCCAGTTGCATTTCATCGCGATCTACTCGATCGTCGGTTTCGGCCTGATGCTGCTGGTCGGCTTCACCGGGCAAATCTCGCTCGGCCATGCGGCCTTCCTCGCTGTCGGCGCCTACACCGAGGCGCTGCTGCAGGCCAAGGGCGTGCCGTTCCTGATCTCCCTGCCGACCGCGGCGCTGTTCTCGGCGGCGGTGGGCGTGATCGTCGGCCTGCCGGCGCTGCGGCTGAAGGGCATCTACCTCGCGATCGCCACCATCGCCTTCAACGTGATCGTCGAGGAGATCATCACCCGCTGGGAAGGCCTCACCGGGGGCAACAGCGGCCTGCAGGTGAAGGACGTGGTGCTGCTCGGCCAGTCGGTGGAGTCGCCCACGGCGTTCTACTACCTGTGCCTGGTCATCACGGTGATTTGTTGCCTGTTCATGATCAACCTGCTGCGCTCGCCCACCGGGCGGGCCTTCGTCGCCATCCGGGATTCCGAGATCTCGGCAAGCTGCATGGGCGTGAACCTCGCCAAGTACAAGACCATGTCCTTCGCGCTGTCGGCGGCCCTCACCGGGATCGCCGGCGCGCTGTACGCGCACAAGCTGGCCTTCATCTCGCCCGAACAGTTCAACCTGTTCGTCTCGATCGAGATGGTCACCATCGTCATCCTCGGCGGCATCGGCTCGCTGCACGGCGCGGTGCTCGGCGCGGCCTTCATCATCCTCCTGCCGCAGGGCATCGCGATCGCCAAGGACTGGCTGCCGCCTGGCATGGCGCCCACCGGCCTGCAGGCGGTGATCTTCGGCATCATCCTGATCGCCTTCATCATCTTCGAGCCGCTCGGACTGTACGGCCGCTGGGTGAAGGTGCGCACCTGGTTCCAGCTCTTCCCCTTCTACCGCCGCGGCATGTTCAAGCGGCAGAAGACCTACACCAAGTCGGAGCGTTTGCGGTGACGACGCCGAACGAAGGCACCAGGGGGGTAACGGGGGGGCAGCGCCCCCTTGTTTCGAGCCTGCCGGCGTTCTTCTCGGTTGAAAACCTCGGCATCAGTTTCGGCGGCGTGCGCGCCGTCGACGACGTGTCCTTCGAGGTGTCGCGCGGCGCGGTCTACACCATCATCGGTCCGAACGGCGCCGGCAAGACCACGATCTTCAACCTGATCGGGCTGCTGTACCCGGCCTCCAGCGGGCGCATCGTGTTCGAAGGCCAGGACCTCACCGGCACCTCGCCGCACCGCGTGGCCGAACTCGGCATCGCGCGCACCTTCCAGAACATCGAGCTGTTCGAGCACGCCACCGTGCTGCAGAACCTGCTGATCGGCCGGCACCGGCACCGCCGCACCAACCTCTGGCAGGAGCTGCTCTACCTGCCGGCGGTGCGCCGCGCCGAACTCGCGCAGCGCGAGGCGGTGGAGAAGGTGATCGACCTGCTGGACCTGCAGCACTACCGCGACAGCCTGGTGGCGGGCTTGCCCTACGGCGTTCGCAAGGTGATCGAGCTTGCGCGGGCGCTGGCCACCGAGCCGCGACTGTTGTTGCTCGATGAACCGTCCTCCGGCCTCAACCCCGAGGAAACCGACGACATGGCGTACTGGATCGAGGACATCCGCGACGGCCTCGGCATCACCGTGCTGATGGTCGAGCACGACATGAACCTCGTCTCGCGCGTTTCGGACCGGGTGCTGGCGCTGAACGAGGGACGGCCGATCGCCGAGGGCACGCCGGCCGAGGTGCAGTCGCATCCGGCCGTGGTCGAGGCCTACCTCGGCGGAGGTGACGACTGATGTCGGTGCCCGTTCTCGAGCTGGCCAACGTCGAGTCCTCCTACGGCCCGGTGCAGGCGCTGCGCGGGGTCTCGCTCAAGGTTCCCGAGGGCCGCATTATCACGGTGCTGGGCGCGAACGGCGCGGGCAAGTCGACCATCCTCAAGACCATCTCCGGCATCCTCGATCCGGACAAGGGACAGGTGAAGCTGCGCGGCGACGACATCCAGGGCTGGGCCCCGGACCGCATCGTGCGCGCCGGCGTGGTGCACGTGCCCGAGGGGCGCGAGGTCTTCCCGCTGCTTTCGGTCGAGGACAACCTGCGGATGGGGGCGTACACGCGGCGCGATCCGGACGGGGTGGCGAAGGACCTCGAGACCGTCTTTGCCTACTTTCCGGTCCTGCGCGAGCGCAAGGGGCAGGAGGCGGGGCAGCTCTCCGGCGGCCAGCAGCAGATGCTGGCGATCTCGCGCGCGCTGCTGGCGCGCCCGCAGGTGATGCTGATGGACGAGCCGAGCCTCGGCCTGTCGCCGAAGCTGACCAAGGAGATCTTCGAGATCATCGTGCGCATCAACCGCGAGCGCGGCACCACCATCCTGCTGGTGGAGCAGAATGCGCACATGGCGCTCAAGGTGGCCGAGCACGGCTACGTGCTCGAGGTCGGCCGCATCGTGATGGAAGACACCTGCGCCCGGCTGGCCGAGAAGGAGGACATCCGCGAGTTCTACCTCGGCGTGAAGGCCGAGGGCGTGCGCGGACAGCGGCGATGGAAGCGGAAGAAGCAATGGCGTTGACGAATCCCGAACTGGACACCGTGCCGAAGATGTTCTGGCACGGCGTGAAGACGCGCGGCCCGAAGACCATCCTGCGGCAGAAGGCCTTCGGCATCTGGCAGGCGCTGCGCTGGGACGAACTCGGCACCATCGCGCGCGAGATCGGCATGGGGCTGGTGAGCCTCGGCTATGCCCCGGGCGAGGTCGCCTCGATCCTGTCGAACACCAACCGGGAATGGGTCTGCGCCGACCTCGGCGCGCTCGGTGCCGGCGGCGTGGTGAACGGCATCTACCCGACGGACGCCCCGGCGCAGATCGAGTACCTGATGACGGATTCCGGCTCGGTCTTCGTCTTCGTCGAGGACGACGAGCAACTCGACAAGGTGCTGGAAGTGCGCGCGCGGCTGCCGAAGCTGCGCAAGGTCATCGTATTCGACATGGAGGGCCTGCGCGAACTCGACGAACCCGACGTGATCAGCCTGGACGCCCTGCGCGTACTCGGCCGGGCGGCGATCGCCAGGGACGGCGCCGAGTGGGAACGCCGGCTGGCGACGCGCAAGCCCGAAGACCTGGCCATCCTGGTCTATACCTCGGGCACCACCGGGCGACCCAAGGGGGCGATGATCTCGCACGCCAACATCATCGCCACCGTGCACGCCTACCAGGCCTCGTTTCCGCAGTATGAGGGCGACGAGCGCATGTGCTTCCTGCCGCTCTGCCACATCGCCGAGCGCCTCGGCGGCGAGTACCACGCGATCCACGCGGGCGCGGTGATGAACTTCGTCGAGAACCCCGAGACCGTGCCGGAGAACGTGCGCGAGATCTCGCCGACCATCTTCACGGCGGTGCCGCGGGTCTGGGAGAAGTTCTATTCGGGCGTGCTGCTGCAGCTGAAGCAGTCGGGCGCGCTGCAGCGCTGGGCCTACGGCGTCGCCATCGGCATCGGCACGCGCGTGGCGCAATGCCGCGAGGCGCGTCGCCCGGTGCCGCCGGGGCTCGCCGCCGCGTTCTGGCTGGCGCGCATGCTGGTGCTGAACAACGTGCGCAAGGTGATCGGCGTGCACCGGGCGCGCATCCTGATCACGGGTGCGGCGCCGATCTCGCCGGACCTGGTGCGCTGGTACATGGCGCTCGGCCTGGACATGGTCGAGGTCTGGGGGCAGACGGAAAGCTGCGGCCCGGTAACCGGCAACCCGGTCGACGCAATCAAGCCCGGCACCATCGGCCCGCAGATGCCGCCGAGCGAGGTGAAGATCTCCCCGGAAGGCGAACTCCTGGTGCGCGGCCCCTGCGTGTTCATGGGCTACCTGAACCAGCCCGAGAAGACCGCCGAGACGCTGAAGGACGGCTGGCTGCATACGGGCGATGTCGGCAAGGTGGACGAGGAGGGCTACTTCACGATCTCCGACCGCCTCAAGGACATCATCATCACGGCGGGCGGCAAGAACATCACGCCTTCGGAATTCGAGAACCAGCTCAAGTTCTCGCCCTACATCACCGACGCCGTGGTGATCGGCGACCGGCGGCCGTTCCTGACCGCGCTCGTCATGATCGACCACGAGAACGTCGAGAAATTCGCCCAGGACAACTCGATCCCGTTCTCCAATTACCAGAGCCTGTGCCGGCGCCCCGAGATCCTCGAGCTGATCGAGGCGGAGATCCAGCGGGTGAACGCGCTGTTCGCCCGGGTCGAGCAGGTGAAGGCGTTCCGCCTGATCGAGCAGAAACTCACCGCCGAGGACGAGGAACTGACGCCGACCATGAAGCTCAAGCGCAAGCTGGTGAACGAGAAGTACCGGGACCTGATCGAGTCGATGTATTCGCGCCAAGCGGCCTGAGCCGCCTCGGGGCGGGCGCAGGCGGCACTTGGCAGGATCGGGCGCCCCGTCTACAGTACCGCCACCGCAGCGTCGCTGCCGTGGCGCTGCCCCAAACCCATCGAGGAGGAACCGCATCGTGAAAATGAAGATCATCGCCGCCGCAGCCCTGGCGCTCGGCACCGTCACGGCCGCCCAGGCCACGCAGGGCGTGTCCAAGACCGAGATCGTGATCGGCACCGCACAGGACCTGTCCGGCCCGATCGTCGCCTTCTCCAAGCAGGCGGTCAACGGCATGCGCATGCGCGTGGACGAGATCAACGAGCAGGGCGGCATCAACGGCCGGAAGATCAAGCTGATCGTCGAAGACCACGGCTACGATCCCAAGAAGGCGGTGCTCGCCGCGCAGAAGATGGTGCAGCGTGACAAGATTTTCGCCGCCATCGGCTCGATCGGCACGCCGACCGCCATGGCCTCGATGCCGCTGTTCCTCGAAAAGGGCGTGCTGCACCTGTTCCCGCTCTCGGCCGCGCGCCAGATGTACGACCCGCTGCATCCGCTGAAGTTCTCGTTCGCGGCGACTTACTACGACCAGATGCGCGCCGGGCTGAAGAAGCTCGTCAAGGACAAGGGCCTGAAGAAGGTCTGCGCGATCTACCAGGACGACGACTTCGGCGCCGAAGTGATGCAGGGCGGCGAGCAGGGCCTGAAGGAACTCGGCATGAAGTACGCCACCACCGTGACCTACAAGCGTGGCGCGACCGATTTCTCCTCGCAGGTGGCGAAGCTCAAGGGCGACGGCTGCGACGGCGTGGTGATGGGCACCATCATCCGCGAGACCATCGGCACGCTGGGCACCGCGCGCAAGCTCGGCTTCAACGCAGAGTTCATCGGCACCACGGCGAGCTTCACGCACCTGATCCACGCGCTGGGCAAGCAGTTGGTCGAGGGCTACTACTCCACCTGCACGCTGAACTACCCGTACCCGGACGATGCCTCGCAGAACGTGCGCAACTGGATGTCGGCCTACAAGGCCAAGTTCGGCTCCGACGGCGACGTGTTCTCGGTCTACGGCTACCAGATGGTGGGCCTGTTCGAGGCGGCGGCGCGCAAGGCCGGCACGAACCTGACCGCGGAAGGCTTTGCCAAGGCGCTCGAAGCCACGGTGATGCCGCGCGACATGTTCGGCGCGGACGAGCAGAAGTTCTCGAAGACCAACCACCTCGGATCGAACCGGGCGAAGCTCTGCCAGATCCAGAACGGAAAGTGGGTCAGCCTGAGCGACTACATCACGGATTGACGCGGACGCCGCCGGGCCGCCCGGCCCGGCGGCGCCGGTCATCTTTCTGATCGCGAACGTGCGTTCGCGATCCGCGCGGCGTCGGACGCGGCCCGGTGGGGCGGTCGACGCACGCATCGGCTGCGGAGGCCTTCGACATGGACCATGCGGCGTTGCAGACGCGGCTCGGCTCGCTCTTTCCGGGGCTGATGGGGGTGACGCTGACGGAGGTGTCGGCGGACCGTGTCGTCGCCACCATGGTGGTGCGGCCGGACCTTTGCACCAGCGGCAACATCGTCCACGGCGGCGCGCTGATGGCCTTTGCCGACACGCTGGGCGCGGTTGGCACGGTGGTGAACATGCCGCAGGGGGCGCGCACCGCCACCATCGAATCGAAGACCAACTTCATCGGCGGGGCGGCGGTCGGCAGCATGATCACCGGTGAGTCCACGCCGGTGCACAAGGGGCGCACGACGCAGGTCTGGCAGACGCGGATCAGCGACGCCGATGGAAAGCTGGTGGCGCTGGTCAGCCAGACGCAGATCGTGATGCCGGCGAAGGCCTGAGCCTGCGCCGGGCGGGCGCTAGTAGCGCTTGCCGGTGCTGAATTCCACCTTGAGGCGCGCCACCTGGCGGCGCACCGCGTCGACCTCGGCGCGCGCCGCATCGGCCTCGGCCTGCAGCGCCTTGGCGTCGGCCTCGGCATCCTGTGCGGCGGCGTGGTTCGCGATGCTCAGCTGCGCGAGGCGATGCCGCTCGGTGGCGCTGTTCCAGCGCGCCACCACCTCGTCTTCCTGTGCCCGCCATTTCCTGCGCTGATCCATGCGTTTCCCTCTTGTGTGGAAGCGTTGCGCAAGGCGCCGTTGAGGCGCGTCAACCGGTCAGTCGTCCGACTTCCCCGAAGAAAACGGCAGGATGCCCGCCGGGATTTCCTCGCGCGCACCGGCGCCGCTGGGTTCGGGCGCGGCGCGCGGGGGCGCGTCCTTGCGCGGACGGCCGCGACGGTAGGTCGAGACGAAGGGTTGCAGCGGCGGTACCGGCGGGGGACTTTCCAGGTAACGGCAATCGGACTCGGTGGGCATGCTCGCCATGGCGCCGACGCGCTTGCGGCCGACGAAGACGGTGTAGCGCAGCATCTGCGCGGAGCCCGGAATGGGTTCGGCGACGATGGCGTACTTGCCGAGGGTGAAGTGCCGCCTGCGGGTCGCGCCGGGGTAGGGACGCGCGCCTTCTGAAGGCGGGGCCTTGCGATGCGCGCCGGTTCTGCCGGATGTCACGGTCATAGCTCGCTCGGGTGGGGTGGAACCCCCCTTTATACACCCATTAACGACTCCTTGCCCGGCTTTTATGCGGCACTGCGGGGAACGGACCCCGCAGCGGGTCAGCCGACCACGTAGGCCGCGCTGCCGGTGGCGATCTGCTCGCCGGCGTCGTTTTCGAGTTCCATGTGCGCCACGGCAATGCGCTTGCCCATGCGCACCACCCGGCCGGTCGCAACGAAATACGCGCCGCGGCCGGGTCGCAGGTAGTCCACGCGCAGGTCGATGGTGCCGATGTTCGGGAACTGCGGCCGGCCCTCGGCATCGACCGGCGCCCCCCCGGACTGCTCGAGGAGGGCGATGTGGATCACCACGCCGGCCATGACATCGAGCACCGAGGAGATCACGCCGCCGTGCAGGATCTGGCGCTTGGGGTTGCCGATCAGCTCGGGACGCATGTCGAAGCGCAGTTTCGGCGCCTTCGGGTCGAGCGAGGCGAGCTTCAGCCCGAGCAGCCGGTTGAAGGGCACATGCTCCTCGAAGATCTTCTGCAGCAGGCGCGCAGCCGGAGGAATCTTCGCGCTCATGCCTGCCAGCCGAGTTGCCGCGCGGCGAGGTCCTTCATGACTTCCTCGGTGCCGCCGCCGATGGTCATCACCTTCACCTCGCGGTAGATGCGCTCGGATTTCGTGCCGCGCACGAAGCCGGCGCCGCCGAGGGTCTGCACCGCCTCGTCCGCGCAATGCTGCATGACGCGGGTGGCGAAGTTCTTGGTCATGCAAAGCTGCGCGACCGTCTCCGGGGCGCGCGGCGCCTCGACCGCGCGCCAGCAGGCGTCGTAGACCAGCGCGCGCGCCGCGTGCACCCGGGTCTGCATCTCGACCAGCTTGTGGCGCATCACCTGGTGGCCAAGCAGGGTGCTGCCGAAGGCGCGCCGCCCGCGCGCCCAGTCGAGCGCCTCGTCGAGGCAGACCTGCGAGAAACCGACCGCCATGGCCGCCATGGACAGGCGCTCGGCGTTGAAGTTGCGCATGATGATGCGAAACCCGGCGTTCTCCTCGCCGATCAGGTTGCCGGCCGGCACCCGGCAGCCCTCGAAGGCGAGCAGCGCGGTGTCCGAGCACCACCAGCCCATTTTCTTGAGCGGCGTGCGGGTGAAGCCGGGCGCGTCGCGCGGCACCAGGATCAGCGAGACGCCGCCGGCGCCGGGGCCGCCGGTGCGGCAGGCGACCGTGAACCAGTCGGCGCGCATGCCGGAGGTGATGAAGGCCTTCTCGCCGTCCAGCACCCATTCGGCGCCGTCGCGGCGCGCCGTGGTGCGCAGCGCCGCGACGTCGGAGCCGCCGCCCGGCTCGGTGATGGCGAGCGCGCTGATCTTCTCCCCCGCGAGGATGCCCGGCAGCACCCGTGCCTTGAGCGCGTCGCTGCCGGCGACGGCGATCGGCGGGGCGCCGATGCCGTGCGAGAGCAGGCTGGCGTGCACCCCGCCCGAGCCGCCGCGCGCCACCTCCTCGGCGAGGATGACGTTGAAGAACAGGTCGCCGGGCACCCCGCCGAAGGCCTCGGGAAAGCCGGCCGCGAGCAGGCCTGCGTCCGCGGCCTTGCGATACAGCGCACGAGGGAACTCGCCGGCCTCGTCCCAGGCCGCGGCATGCGGGGTGATCTCGCACGCGACGAAGCGGCGAACCGTTTCACGGAACTGCTCGTGCGCGTCGGTGAGCGCGGGGTGGGCGCGGCTCATGCGACCGCCGGCTCGAACTCGGCGAGCAACTGGCCCGGCGACACCTGCGCGCCGGGCGCCACGTGGAGAGCGGTGATACGCGCGCGGATTCCAAGGGGAAGGCCGTGCTCCATCTTCATGGCTTCGAGCACCACGACGGCAAGCGCTGCGTCGACGGTGTCGCCGGCGGCGGCGTTCACCGCGGCGACCCGTCCGTTCATCGGGGCGATGAGCCGGCCGTCGGCCGGGCCGCCGGCACGGCGTGCCGGCGGGGCGTGCAGCACGCCGTCGAATCGCAGGCTCATGCCGTCGAGGGCGAGGAACAGCGTGTCGCCGTCGCGCGCGAAGTCGACCGTCGTCTCGCGCCCGTCGAGTTCGACGCGCGCCCCGTCTCTGGCGATCCGCAGCACGCGCAGCGCGACGCGCGTCGCGTCCACGGTCGCGACGAACCGTCCCCCGGCATGCATCAGGCGGATGTCCGCGGTGCGCGCGCCGCAGCGCAGGCGCGCGCGCATCTCGCGTGCCGCGGTATTCGACCAGGCGCTCCACTCGCCGTAACCGGCGGCGCGCGCGGCGAGCAGGGCATCGAGCACGGCGGCGAGCGCGAACGCCGTGTCGTCCGGCTGAGGCGCCGCAAGCGCCTTGCCGCGATCGGCAATGAAATCGGTGGTGGCACCGCCATGCGCGAACACCGCGTCGCGCAGCACCGCGGCGAGAAAGGCCTTGTTGGTCTCCAGCCCGAGCACCACCGAACGATCGAGCGCCGCGGCGAGCGTGGCGCGCGCGGCATCGCGGGTCGGCGCGTGCGCGACGAACTTGGCGATCATCGAGTCGTACCAGGGCGGCACCCCGGCACCGGTCTCGAGCGCATGGTCGACGCGCACCGAGGTCTCGTCCGGGCGCCAGAGGGCAAGTGCACCGGCTTGCGGCAGGAAGTCCTGCGCCGGGTCCTCGGCGCACAGGCGGACCTCGATGGCGTGGCCGCTGAAAGTAATCTCCGCCTGCGTCGCGGGCAGGGGCTCGCCGGCCGCGACGCGCAACTGCCATTCGACGAGGTCGATACCCGTGAGGCACTCGGTGACCGGGTGCTCGACCTGCAGTCGGGTGTTCATTTCCATGAACCAGAACGCGCCTTCGCCATCGAGCAGGAACTCGACGGTGCCGGCGCCGACATAGTCCGCGCTGCGCGCCGCGGCGACGGCGGCGGCGCCCATGCGTTCGCGCAAGGCCGCATCCACGGCGGGCGAGGGCGATTCCTCGACCAGCTTCTGGTGGCGGCGCTGCACCGAGCAGTCGCGCTCGCCGAGGTGGAGGCAGGCGCCGTGCGAATCGGCGAACACCTGCACTTCGACGTGCCGCGCCGCCCCGAGCGCACGCTCGAG
>DATCYZ010000128.1:0-14381 GCA_036526195.1 Burkholderiales bacterium | reverse complement strand
GGCATCGCTACGCCGGCGCGCGCCAGGCCGAACCCGCGCGCCACGGCGGACATCACGCGGTCGATCGGGCTGCCGGCTTGCGTGCCGCTGGTGAAATACACGCCGCGCAGCAGGGGGCACTGGTGGTCGACGCGGAGATTGAACGCGGTGCGCAGGAACTCCACCAGCAGGGGCTGCAGGGCGTGGAACTGCTGCGGAAAGCGGAAGATCGCGCCGCGCTGCGCCGCCTCGTCGACGTCGTTCAGGCGGTCCAGCATTTCGGCGACGAGCGTGCGCTCGAGCTCGGCGCAGGCGCGGTTGCAGCGGGCTTCGATCGCCTCGGGCTCGGGCTCTTCGCCGTGCGCGAAGGTGGTGCCCCAGACCTGCGCGCGCGCCGTCTCGTCCAGTCCGGCGAAGAAGTCCGAGAAGCCGGCCATCAGGTCGCACTTGGTGACCAGCACGTAGACCGGCGGGCGCTGCATGAGCGCGGCGTGCAGTTCACCGAGGCGCATGCGCACATGGCCCGCGTAGCGCTCGCGCTCCTTCTTGCTCCACAGCATCAGGTCCGAGGCGCTGACCGTGACGAAGACCCCGTTCAGCGGCGCGTTCGGGCGCAGGCCCTTCAGCGTGCCGAGGAACTCGAGCCACGCGGCTGCGTCGGCCTTCTTGTCGCTGTCCTGCATGGTCAGGCGGCCGGCGGTGTCGATCAGCACGGCTTCTTCGGCTACCCACCAGTCGCAGCCCCGCGTGCCGCCCGTGCCCGGCAGGGCGGTCGCGGGCGCGTCGCCGCGGAACTGCAGGCCGGATTGCGCCAGTAGCGTCGACTTGCCGACGCCGGGCGCGCCGATGAGCAGGTACCAGGGCTGCGTCGCGGCCGTGGTCGCGCCGGCGCCGTCCTCGGGCAGCAGGGACGCGAGTTGCCGTGCGGCGGCATCCCGCGCCTGCGTGGCGCGCAGGCTGCGCCAGCCGATCCAGGCGAGCGGAACGAGGGCGATCAGCGCAACGCGAACCCAGGCCGGCACGCCCGCGCCGATGACCCAGATGGCGAGCGCGAGCGCGGCCCAAGCGGCCACGCCGGCAAGGCGGGGGTCGTTCAAGCCGCTGCGCGACGCGGTGCTCATGGCCGGGCCTCGTGGACGATGACCACGCGCCGGTTGTGCGCGCGCGCCTCGCTCGAGGTGCCGGTATCGATCAGGTCGCGATCGCCACGGCCTTCGGTGCGCAGGCGCGCCGGATCGGAGAGCTTCGGGGCCATCAGCGCGGAGGCCGCCTGCGCCCGTGCCAGCGATAGCGCGTCGTTCGAGGCGTGCGCGCCGGAGCGGATCGGTGCCGGGTCCGCGTGACCGAGCACCACGATGGCGCCGGGCAGGGGGTTGAGCGCTTCGGCGATGCGGGCGAGCAGGGGACGGATCGATGCGGCGGGCTCGACGGCGCCCGAGGCAAACTGATGGTCCTCCTGCAGTTCGATGGTGGTGCGATCGCCGGACCCGGTGATCCGCACCAGCTTGCGATCGAGTTCGTCGGCGAGGCGGGCGCGCACGGACGCGCGTGGCGTGGCAGCGGGTGCCGGGGCGGCGACCGGCTTCGGCGCCGCGGCGGGCGCTGGCGAGGCGACCGGCGCGGCGACCGGCGCAGGCACCGCGATCGGCGCCGGTGGCGCCGCGGGCGCAGCCTCGGGTTTCGTCGCGGCCACCGGCACAGGGGCCGGGAGGGTTGCTGCGGGCGGCGGCGCTTTCGCGAGCTCGGGGGTCGTTGGCGCGGGCGGGGGCGTTGGCGCCGCCACGGCCACCGGCGGCGGCGCTGCAGCCGGTGCCGGGGTGGCCTCGGGCTTTGGGGCGACGCCGGTCGCCTGCGGCGCGGGTGCGACGACCGGCGCCTGCGGCGCCGGAGCAACCGAAGCCATCGGCACCGCCACCGTCGCGGGCCGGCTGAACATCTGGTGGATGCCGAGCGCGAGCAAGGCCGCGATCGCCGCGGCCCACAGCGGGGCGGCTCGGCCTTGCGGCGCGGGCGTTGGCGACGCGCCGTGCGAAGCGGGCGCCAGGGCGCGGTCGCTGCGCGGGCGGCGAATCGCGCTGTGCAGCCGGGCGCGCAGCACCGCGAGCGTCTCGGGGCCCGCTTCGGTGCCGCGATGACGTCCTTCGTAACCGAGCGACAGGCACAGGTAGAGCAGTTCGAGCAGGTCGCGGTGCGCGTCGGGCGCGCCGAGGTGGTCCTCGATCAGCGAGAACACGCGGTCCGGATCCGCGGCCACGCCGTAGACTTGCGCCGCCATGCCATTCTGCGACCAGGACTCGCCCCAGGACGCGGACGCGGCGGCCTCGTCGATCAGCGCACACAGCGCGAAGCAGGCCGCATCGGCGGTGTCGGCATCCACGTCGGTGGCGGCGAGATCCGCCTCGAACGCGTGCACGCGGGCGCCCAGCCGTTCCTGCAGCGTTTCCAGCGACGGATGACGTGTCAGCGCGCGCAGGTGGGTGGCCACGCTCAGCAGGGGCGCGGCCGCCGCCACCAGGGGATTCAGGCCACCGAGTGCGTCGAGGTCCGCCGGCATCGCCTCGGTGGCGGGCAGGGGGGCGAAGGGGTTGCGCTTGCCCGGCGGCGTGAGGCCGAGATCCGCCGGCCGGAAGCTCGTGTCCGTGTCATCCGCGTCCGGCGCGGGCAGCGCGCCGCGCACCGTGGCGTCGGGGTCTTCGGCCGCGGGGCGGAGCGCCGGTTGCGTGACGGTCGCGTCGGGGTCCGGTCCTGCGGCAAAGACCGGACCGCTGACCGTTGCCTCCGGATCGTCCCGGACCAGCGGACCGCTCAGGGTCGCGTCCGGATCGTCGCGCGTCAGCGGGCCGCTGAAGGTGGCATCGGGGTCGGGATCGGGTCCGGTGGCCGGCATGCGGACCGTGGACTCCGCGTCCGGTTCGGATCCAGCGCCCGGGCTGGTCGCTGCGTCCTCGCGCGACGCGTCAGCACCCCCGGACGACACCGCTTTTCGGGCGTCGCCGTCAGGCGCTGCGTCACGCTCGTGTTTTCCCCCAGACATACGGGGAAATATTGTACAGACCCGGCCGCCCGCCACGCGACCGGGATGCAGACCCGTGGCCAAGGGATTCACAGCGGGGGGCGTTCTCGTGCTCGAGCCTTGTGTATTTGGCGCTTCAGGGGGATCAGCGTGGCCGGCTGGAGGGCATGGATTCAGACCATGAACTGCTTTCGGACGCGGCCGACGACAAATCCAGCGCCTGACCACTGTCCCGAAGTCCCAACTACGAGACAAACTTGTCTCGTATCTCGTAGTATGTAAAATTTCATATGAGACAGGTTCTCAAGACGCCCGGAAAATGACTTGGCCGGAAGTTTCCGCATCGGGCTTCGCCTCGTGGTGTCGATGGGCTGTTGTTTAGCCCCGTCTGCGAAATTCGTCCAATTGTCGAAGGATCAGGGAGCATCAGCGTGAGCGCAAACGAGGGGTAAGTGGACATCCTCCTGGTGGAAGACAATCCTGACGATGCTGATCTCGCGCTGCGGGCGGTGCGTGGCAGCGGACGTGCTCCGCGCATGGCGCACGTCGACGATGGCGTGCGTGCGCTGGAGTTTGTCTTCGGCACCGGCGAGTTTGCTGGCCGTGGTGCGGTTGCGCTTCCGCGGGTGGTGCTGCTGGACCTGAAATTGCCGCGCATGGATGGCTTGGAGGTGCTGCGCCGCCTGCGCGACGACGAGCGCACGCGCCCGATCCCGGTGGTCATGCTGACCTCGTCAAAGGAAGAACGCGATGTCCTGGAGAGCTATCGCTGCGGGGTGAACAGCTACGTCGTCAAGCCGGTGAATTTCGACGCCTACAGCCGGACGCTGACCGAGGTGGTGCACTACTGGCTCGACATCAATCACGCAGCAGCGCCTGGCTGAAACCAGTTGCGTGCACCGGCGGGTGGTGCGCAGAGAAAGGTCGATGCAGTCGTGTTGGCCACGCGTGGAGACGAGGGCGAGTTCGCCCCTGGTTCCAAGCGCCGGCCGGGGCCCGTCCAGGGGACGCGTGATAACATCGATCCAGCACTGTGGCGGATCAACGAATGCGGCCCGGGCCGCTCGCGGCGCGCCGGCCGTCCCCCGGAACCCGGCCGGCGAAGCCTTTGCGCATCCTTGTTTCAAATGACGACGGATATTTCTCGCCGGGCATCGCGATGCTGGCCGCGGGCTTGCGCGCGCTCGGCGAGGTCACCGTGGTGGCGCCCGAGCGCGACCGGTCCGGCGCCTCGAATTCACTGACCCTGGACCGGCCGCTCACGGTTCGCACGGCGGCGAACGGCTTTCGCTACGTGAATGGCACGCCGACGGACTGCGTTCACCTGGCCGTGACCGGCCTGCTCGGTGAACTTCCGGACATGGTGGTTTCGGGGATCAACCTCGGCGCGAACATGGGGGATGACACGATCTACTCAGGCACCGTCGCGGCCGCCACCGAGGGGTTCCTGCTCGGCATTCCGTCCATCGCCGTGTCCATGGTCAGCCGGTCCGAGGCCCACTTGGCCACTGCAGTGAAGGCCGCGGTGTCGCTTGCGCAACGCTTCGCCCGCGATCCTTTTCGCCAGCCCGTGCTGCTGAACGTGAATGTCCCGGACGTTGCCGCAGAGGCGGTCACCGGCATGGAAGTGACGCGCCTCGGGCGCCGCCACAAGGCCGAGCCGGTGGTGCGCATGACGACGCCGCGGGGCGAAACGGCCTACTGGATCGGGCCGGCGGGCGGCGCCGCGGACGCCGGTCCCGGGACCGATTTCCACGCCATCGAGAACCATCGGGTCTCGGTCACGCCGCTGCAGGTGGACCTGACGCATCACGGGCAACTCGACGCGGTACGCGCGTGGATCGCCCGGTGAGCGCAGGCGGGAGGCGGTGGTGATCGGGCACCGGATCGCCCTGTGAGCATGCGCGCGCCGAAAGACCTTGCCGGCATCGGCATGACCTCCCAGCGCACGCGCGCGCGAATGATCGAGCGCCTGCGCGAGCAGGGCATCTCGGATGCGCGCGTGCTGGCCGCAATGGCCGCCGTGCCGCGGCACCTGTTCGTCGAGGAGGCGCTTGCGCACCGCGCCTACGAAGATACGGCCCTGCCGATCGGATTCGGACAGACCATCTCGCAGCCGTGGGTCGTGGCGCGGATGATCGAATTCCTGGTGGCAGGCCCGATCGGGCGCCGCGACCTCGGGCGCGTTTTGGAGGTCGGCACGGGGTGCGGATACCAGGCCGCCGTGCTCGCGCAGCTCTCCAGCGAGGTCTACTCCATCGAGCGGATCGGCGCGCTGCTCGAGCGCGCGCGGCGCAATCTGCTGGGCCTCAAGCTTTCCCACCTGCGCCTTGCGCATGGCGACGGCGGTCTCGGGCTCGAGGCCGCCGCGCCCTTCGATTCGATCATCGGCGCGGCGGCCTCGGACGAGGTGCCGGCCGCCCTCTTACAGCAACTCGCGGTCGGTGGCAGAATCGTGTTGCCGGTACGCCGTGCGCAAACACGCGACGGGCAGCGACTGGTGCTGATCGAACGGACGAGCCGGGGGTTCGATGAACGCGAACTCGATCCGGTGCGCTTCGTTCCCCTGGAGACCGGGAAAGGATGAAACCCGCGCGTGCGACCGGACTGTGCTGCCTTCTGGTGCTGCTGCTGGCCGCCGGCTGCGCGAGCCGTCCGACCTCGGCGCCCGTCGTGGACCGGGTGCCGCCGAAGGCCCCGGCGGCCAAGCCGGTTGCGCAGGTCGCTGCAGTCGCGAACTACGTCGTCAAGCGCGGCGACACGCTCTACAGCGTGGCGCTTGAGCACGGCGTCGACTACCGCGACGTCGCGCGCTGGAACCGCCTCGAGGATCCGTCGCGCATCCGCGTCGGACAGTCGCTGCGCCTGACGGCCCCGGACGAGGCGCAGGGTGCCGGCGCCCCGGTCCAGCCGGCGAAGCCCGAGGTTCAGGTCGGCGTGGCGCGGCAGGCGGGCGGCATCGAGTCGCGCGCCATCGGTTCCGGCCCCGGCGCCGGGACCGCAGCGCAAGGGGACGGCCAGATGCGCACCGCACCGAAGGCGCTGCGCCTGCCGTACTCGAAGGAGAACCTGGCCTTGCTGAACCAGCCGCCGCCTGCCGCGGCGCCCGCCGCGCCGGCATCGCCCCCCGCCGTGGCTGCCGCCGACCCGAAGCGCGCCGCAGCGCCGGCGCCGGGACCCGCGGCGACCGAGCGCGAATCCGGTGCGATCGAGTTCATGTGGCCGGCCCGGGGAAAGCTGCTCGCCGGGTTCTCCGAGCCGAACAGCAAGGGCGTGGACATCGCGGGCCAGCCTGGCGATCCGGTCGTGGCGGCCGCTCCGGGACGGGTGATGTACACCGGCACCGGCATTCGCGGCTACGGCAAGCTGATCGTCATCAAGCATGACGAGGGCTACAACAGCGTGTATGCCCACAATCGCGAGATCCTCGTCAAGGAAGGCCAGACCGTGGCGCGCGGCGAGCGCATCGCCGAGCTCGGTGACACCGACAGCGACAAGCCCAAGCTTCACTTCGAGATCCGCAAGTCCGGGAAACCGGTGGATCCGATGAAGTACCTCCCGGGCGACCGGCCGTCCTGAGCGTTCAGCGCGCCTGGTCGCGCGCCGCGCGCAGCGCGGCGGCGAGATCCGCTACGGCGGCGGCGTAGAACGAACTGCGGTTGTAGCGGGTCAGCACGTAGAAGTTCCGCAGCGCAAGCCGGTATTCGGTCGGCGCAGAGGGCGTCACGAACTCGATCAGCGCAACCGGCGTGTCTTCCCCGAGGCCCTCGGGCGCTTCCACGCCGTGGCTTGACAGGGTGCTGCGCCGGATCGAAGGCTCGACGCCGGCTTCGAGCAGCGCATGGTGACCGTTGCCGGTCACCCGCGCCGGCAACCAGACGGCTTCATCGCGCCGCCAGCCGTGCTCGCGCAGGAAGTTGGCAACGCTGCCGATCGCGTCCACCGGGTTTGCGCGCAGGTCCGTCGCGCCGTCGCCATCGAAATCGACCGCATAGCGCCGGTAGCTGCCCGGCATGAACTGCGGGATGCCGATGGCCCCGGCGTATGAACCCTTGACCGAGAACACGTCGAGGCCCGCGTCGCGCGCAAACAGGAGGTAGTGCTCGAGTTCCGAGCGGAAGAATGCGGCGCGCGGCGGGTAGTCGAAGGCGAGGGTGCTCAGGGCGTCGATCACGCGAAAGGTGCCGGTCATCCTGCCGTACAGGGTCTCGACCCCGATGATCGCGACGATGATGTCCGAGGGAACGCCGTGCTCGCGTTCCGCGCGTTGCAGCGCGGCTGCGTGGCGCGCGTGGAAGTCGCGCCCGCCGGCGAGGCGCGTGTCGTTGACGAAGCGATCGCGGTAGACGCGCCAGGAGCGAACGCCGGGATCGGCGCGTGGGCGGATGGCGCGCAGGATCGAATCCTTGCGCCGGGCGCGCGCGAACAGGTCCTCCAGTTCGTGCGCAACGAACCCGTGGCGCTCGACCATCTCGCGGGCGAACGCGCGGGCCTCGGCGTGGCGTCCGTAGCCGGCCGGCGCGGCCGCGGCGGCCGCCGGAAGCAGCACGGCGAGCAGCAGAAGAAGGTGCGGAAACCTCACGTCAGCCGGATCTCGCGCACCCGTCGCCGGAAGCCGTCGACCTCGGACGGCGCGGCGTGCTTTCCGTAACGCAGCGAAAGGTAGCGCTGCGCAATATCGGTGATCGATGCGGACGCGTGCGGCAGCTGCTGCGCGGCGCGTTGCGCGAAGTCGCGCGGACCCTCGTGGGGCGCGCGGTCCACGCCGGCGTTGCGAAGCCGGCGGCAGAAGGCCAGCCACGCGCGTTGCACCGGATCGGGACGCACCCGCAGGCGCAGCGACCAGAGCACGAGAACGACCGTAAAGCCGCCAAGCACGGTAAACAGGATCGCAGTGAGCTTGCGCCAGTCCGCGTCGCGCATCCCGATGTAGGCCATGAGGTCGCGCTGACGGTCCGGGTTGTAGCCCAGCACCCAGACATTCCACTGGTGGGTGAGGGCTTCCCAGTTGTTGCGCAAGCCGCGCAGCCATTCGAGCTGCGGTCGCATGAGCAGCGGCAGCGCCGCGTCGCTGGGCAGCGCGCGCGCGAGGCCGGCCTCGATGCGGCCGGGGATGGCGGCGGCGGTCGGATCGACGCGAACCCAGCCGCGCCCCTGCAGGAAGACCTCTGCCCACGCGTGGGCGTCGGATTGCCGGACCGTGATGATGCGATCGACGGGGTTGAGTTCGCCCCCCTGATAGCCGGTCACCACCCGGGCCGGGACATCGGCGGCGCGCATCAGGAAGACGAAAGCAGAGGCGAAATGCTCACAGAACCCCGCCTTGGTGCCGAACAGGAAATCGTCGACGGAATCGCGCCCCAGCAAGGGCGGTTCGAGGGTGTAGGCGTAGTTTCCATCACGCAGGTGGGCGATGGCGCGCGCGAGCCGGGCGTCGTCCGGACCCGCCGCCTTCCAGGTGTCGGCCAGTGCCCGGGCGCGCGGATTGAACCCGGCCGGGAGCGCGAGTGCGCGCGCGTCCGACCCGTCTGCGGAATCGACCTGCAGATCGGCGACGGAGGCGAGGTCGTAGCGCAGCCGGCGGCGTACCGGGTCGCGCGCGAGCAGGCGCCCGTCGCTCGTGACCCGCGCCTGCGGGGGCGGCTCGACCACGGTCTCGAGCCCGTACAGCCAGTTCCGGTCATGCGGTTCGATGACCACGCTGTAGCGGTAGCGCGGCAGGGACGGCGCGGCCTCCGGCAACGCGCCCCGGGTCGTGGGGCCCATCCGCCAGGTGCGGCCGTCGAACTCCCAGAGCACCGGGCCGCGCCAGTAGCGCAGCGGTTGCGGCGGCGCCTCGCCGTCGAACTCCGCGCGAAACGAAATGGCGTCGGAGCGGGCGAGTTGCGCAAGGTTGCCGGGCGCCATGGTCTCGGAGAGGCCGGTGACGCCGCTGTGTGCATCCTGCGGAAGACTCCAGAGCGGGCCCTGGACGCGCGGGAACAGCACGAACAGCACCAGCGCCGCGGGTACCGCATGGGCGAGCAGCAGCGACGCCGTCCGCAGGTCTGGACGCGCGCCGCGCTGGGGCGCGTTGAAGCTGACGAGTGCCGCGGTGACCACCACCAGGGCCACGCCCATCGCGATGCCGGTGGGAATGGACTGCGAATACAGGAAGTTGGTGATCACCAGGAAATAGCACAGGAAGACCACGACCGTGGCGTCGCGATGGGTCCGGACTTCGAGCAGCTTCAGGCCCGAGAACAGCATCAGCAGGATGATTCCGGGCGAGCGGCCGAACAGGATCCGGTACTCGGCCCAGATGCCGAACATGGCGAGTGCCGCCAGCGCAAACAGGATCCAGCGCGATGGCAGTGGCGACCGGGTGGTGGACAGCACGATCCGCCACGCGAACAGCATCAGCGTGAGCCCGGTCAGCCACCAGGGCGCGCGCAGCGCATGGGGTGCGCTGACGATCACGAGCGACAGGACCAGCCATGCCAGGTCACGTCCGTTGACCGGACGTGCATCAGGGGCGAGCGGATGGGCCATCGCACTCATGTCACGAGGTGCCGAACAGGGCAAGCGCCTGCAGGCAGGCCGTGCGATGCGCGTCGCCGTGTGCCGGCGCGAACTCCGTCCCGGGCAGGCGCAATCCGTAGTGTGCGCCCGCCTGCTCCGCGGCGAGCACCCAGCCCGCCAGCCTCGACAGGCGGTCCTCCACGCCAAGGTCGCTCGGCAGCGCATGCCAGTCGAGCCAGAGTTCGGCCGCGGACTCGCCGGAGAACTGCTTGGTCAGGAGTTCATCGCCGCGGGCGACCGCTTTCCAGGCGACATGGCGCGGCGAGTCCGAGGCCTGGTACGAACGCAGTCCGGAGAAATCGTCGCTGCCGCGCGCCTGCGCCCTGGCGGCGCCGGCATCCGTGCGGGCGCTGGGCAGGGGCAGCGGCGCGCGTTCCGGGCGCGGATACACCAGCGCGCGCGCGTCAGGTTCGACGTAGCTCCAGGCCCGGAACAGTCCGAGCGGGTAGCGGGTTTCCAGCATCACGCGACCGAGGCCGAGCCAGCCGCGCCGGAGGGCCGGAACACCGAGCACCACCTCTGCCAGCTTGCCTGCCGGCACGTCCGTGACCAGCTGCGCGCCGGCGCCGAGGTGCCTGACCAGGATGGACGGCCGGTCGAAGGCGACCCGGCCGTCGAGGAACAGCCGGAACTGCGCAGACTCGCCGGCGAACACGGGTTCGACACGGCCTGCGCTGATCGCCATGCGCGCAAGGTTGCGCGTGGTGTGGACCATCCCCGCGAGGCCGAGGCCGGCCAGCAGGAAGGTCAGCACGAAGCCGAGCGAGAGCGCGTAATTGATCGCCCCGACCAGCAGCAGGCCGAGGGTTGCGCCGAACATCCACCCGAGGCGGGTCGGCACGATGTAGACGCGGCGATGGCCGAGTATCACGGTGCCGCGCTCCGGCGCCCGGTAGCCGTAGAACCAGCGCGCGAGGCGCGGGCGTTCCAGCAGCGCGCGCCAGCGCGGCCGGCGCGCCGCCCCGGGGGCGGGCATCGCGTGCGCCGGGTCAGCGGATCGGGCCGTCATATTTCCATCGTCCGTGCCAGGCGCCGAGGACGAGATTGGGGTACTCGGCCTTTCCGAGGCTGCCGTTGTAGCGGCCCAGGGCGCGGAAGAAATCCCCTTTCTCAATGTCGAGATAGTGACGCAGGATCAGACAGCCATAGCGCAGGTTCGTGCGCAGGTGAAACAGGTTGTCGCGCGGGCGCTCGAGCACGCCGGTCCAGAACGGCATGACCTGCATGAATCCGCGCGCGCCGGCCGAGGACACCGCGTACTTGCGGAATCCGCTTTCCACCTCGATGACGCCGAGGACCAGTTGCGGGTCCAGCCCGGCACGCGAGGCCTCGTAATGCACCGTCTTGAGGAACGCCATGCGGTTGGCGCGATCCGGAACGCGCTTCGTCAGGCGCCGCGACATTTCGAACACCCAGCGATGCGCGTCTTCCGCGCGCTCGAACAGCAGCACGGAAGGCGCCCGGTCGCTCATCGCCGCGCTCATCGAAGCGCGCACGCTGTCGGCCAGCGGCTCGTACTGTTGCGCGCCGGCGCGGGCCGTGGCGGGCAGCAGAAAGCAGGCGGTCGCCAGCGCGGCGTGCGCGGCAAACCTCATGCGGCGCGCAGGCACTCCGCAAGGTGCCCGACAAGGTCGTCCATCGGCACGTGCTGTGGCTCCGATTCGCGACGCGCTTTCAGCTCCACGGTGCCCGCCGCGAGCCCGCGCTCCGAGAGCACGACCCGGAAAGGAATGCCGAGCAGGTCCATGTCCGCGAACAGGACGCCGGGGCGCTCGTCACGATCGTCCATCAGCACGTCGATGCCGGCGGCGCGCAGGGCCTCGTACAGGGCGTCGGCAGCCACGCGCACCGCATCGCTCCTGCGGTATCCGACGGGAACCAGGCAGGCCTGGAAGGGTGCGATCGGCGCCGGAAACGCGATTCCGCGCGCGTCATGGTTCTGCTCGATCGCCGCCGCCACGATACGGGTCGCGCCGATGCCGTAGCAGCCCATTTCCATCGGGCGCGTGGCGCCCGCCTCGTCCAGGAAGACGGCCTTCATGGATTCCGAGTACTTGGTGCGCAACTGAAAGATGTGCCCGACTTCGATGCCCCGGGCGAGGCGCAACGGACCCTTCCCGTCCGGGCTCGGGTCGCCGTCCACGACGTTTCGCAGGTCGGCTACCGCGGGTTCGGGCAGGTCCCGTCCCCAATTCACGCCGGCGAGGTGAAACCCGTCGGCATTTGCGCCGCAGATGAAATCCGCCATGGCGGCGACGCTTCTGTCGGCCGTGACGCGGACGCGGTCGGTGACGCCGACCGGACCGATGGACCCCGGCGGGCAGCCGAGGTGCTCGACGATCTCCGCTTCCGTCGCGAAGCGGAAGGGCGCCAGGCCGGGCACCTTGGCGGCCTTGATTTCGTTCAGGGCGTGGTCCCCGCGCAGCAGCAACAGGTGAAAATCGCGTTCATGCATGAGTGCGATTGCTTTGACCGTGCTTTCGAGCGGTTGTTTCAGCAACGCGGCGACATCCTCGCACCGCGTCATGCCGGGCGTGGCAAGTCGTTGCATGGGCGCGCCCGGCGCGGGCCGCGCGCCGGGCGGGGCAAGCGCTTCCGCCAGTTCGACGTTCGCCGCGTAGTCGGAGTCCGGGCACCAGGCGATCGCGTCCTCCCCGGAATCCGCCAGCACATGAAACTCGTGGGATCCCGTGCCGCCGATGGCGCCGGGGTCGGCCGCCACGGCCCGGAACTGCAATCCGAGTCGCGTGAAAATGCGTGTGTAGGTCTCGAACATGTTCCGGTACTCACGCACCAGATCGGCATGGTCGACGTGAAAGGAGTAGCCGTCCTTCATCACGAACTCCCGTGCGCGCATGACGCCGAAGCGGGGCCGGATCTCGTCGCGGAACTTGGTGTGCATCTGGTAGAAATGCACCGGGAGCTGGCGGTAGCTGCGCAGGTCCCGGCGCGCGATGTCGGTGATCACTTCTTCGTGCGTCGGCCCGAAGAGGAAATCGCGCTCGTGCCGGTCCTTGAGGCGAAGCATCTGGGGGCCGAACGCCTCCCAGCGGCCGGTTTCCTGCCAGAGCTCACCCGGGATGACGCAGGGCATCTGGACTTCGAGGGCGCCCGCGCGATCCATTTCTTCCCGGATCACGGCCTCCACCTTGCGCAATACCCGCAGGCCGATCGGCATCCAGGTGTAGAGGCCCGCGCCCAGCCGGCGGATCATGCCGGCACGGAGCATCAGGCGATGGCTCGCAAGTTCGGCCTCGGATGGTGCTTCCTTGACCGTGCTGAGAAAGAATCTGGAGGAGCGCATGAATGTGCGTGCGAACGACACCGCAAGACCGGGCGCCGTTGTAAATGAACGGGGGCTGTGGAAAAATCGAGAGGAATTCTAACTTAAGGCGGTTTGGCCATGCTTGACAAGGAAGGCTACCGTCCGAACGTCGGCATCATCCTCGCGAACGCGCGCAACGATGTGTTCTGGGGCAAGCGCATCCACCAGCATGCGTGGCAGTTTCCGCAGGGCGGCATCAAGCATGGCGAGTCGCCCGCGCAGGCGATGTTCCGCGAACTCGAGGAGGAGATCGGCCTGCGTCCGGACCACGTGCGCGTTCTCGGACGGACGCGCGACTGGCTGCGCTACGAGGTGCCCGAGCAGTGGGTGCGGCGTGACTGGCGCGGGACCTACCGGGGCCAGAAGCAGATCTGGTTCCTGTTGCGGATGGTGGGCCGGGACTGCGACGTCAAGCTGCGCGCGAGCGGCCACCCCGAGTTCGATGCGTGGCGCTGGCACGAGTACTGGGTGCCGCTCGAGAGCGTGATCGAATTCAAGCGCGAGGTGTACCGACAGGCGCTTGGCGAATTGCGACGCTACCTGGGCATGGATCGGCGCGCACGCGCGCCTCGCAATGAGGTGGTGCCAGGCTGAACCGGGATCCCGCGCTTCGGCATGGTGACTGCCCGAGGGGGAGACGTGAAACGTGACTACGAGGCACTGGCGATTCGCGAGCTTGGCCCTGGCGCGGGTTTTCGGCGCCCGATCGGCGCGCCTGCGGGACTGGTCACGCTGGAATCCGACGCGATCGAGGTCATGACCGACCTGACGGCCACCACGCCCGCGACCATTCGGCCGCAGGCGCCGATCGATGCGGCCAACCAGTTCATGATCACGCGGGGGGTTCGACTTCTGCTGGTGGTCGATGAGCGAGAGGTCGTCCTCGGATTGATCACTGCCACCGACATCCTGGGCGAGGCGGCGATGCGCGCCGCCACCGAATTCGGCAAGCGGCATGACGAACTCACCGTGGCAGACCTGATGACGCTTGCGGCACGCGTGGAGGTCCTTGCGTTTTCCGATGTCTCGACCGCGCGCGTCGGCCACGTGCTTGTTACGCTGCGGCGCGCAGGCCGGCAGCATGCGCTGGTGGTCGATTTCGAGCGGGTGCAATCCACGAGCCTGATCGATCCGCCGCTTGACCGCGCCATGGTGCGCGGCATCTTTTCGCTCTCGCAGGTGGCGCGACAGCTCGGCGTCACGGTGCAGACGACGCAGGTTGCGCGGACCTTTGCCGAGATCGAATCGGTGCTCGGACATTGAGGGCCGGACGGCGCCGTTTTCAATAGTCCTGCTCAATCACTCATATACTCATATTTGATTTGTCCAATGCGGTTCGGGACGCTAGTCTGGGGTCCTGGGCCCCGTCACGATCGACAAGGAGACGACGATGAAACTGGCTGACAGCAAGACCCACAAGAACCTCAAGGACGCGTTCGCGGGCGAATCGCAGGCGAACCGCCGGTACCTGTATTTCGCAGCCAAGGCCGACGTGGAAGGCCA
>DATCYZ010000127.1:0-3087 GCA_036526195.1 Burkholderiales bacterium | reverse complement strand
CGCGCCCTCAACCGAGAAATCGAGCTCGATGCGATCGCCCGTGAGCGCGTAGGTGCGCCGCGCGCGGATCGCCTCGAAGATTCCCTCGCGCGTGAAGTCGCTGACCAGCGCCGCCATCAGGCCCTCGCCGTAGGCGCCGGGAAAGCCCGCATGATCATCCGACGAACCGACGAAGCCGAAGCGCAGCCCGGCTTCGAGCGCGGCGCGAGCCGTGTTCGCGGTTTCGCGACCGCCCATCGAATGGGTGAAGTACGGGAACGGCCCGCGATCGTCCTCGCCGTTGCCGTGCTCGGAATAGATCTCGACCACCGGTGTGCAGGCCTCGTCGAAGCAGTCCCAGTTCACGCCGCGCCGGCCCTTCGGATAGGCGAGGTGGTGGGGAATCATCAGCGCCCCCTCTTCACGGCAGAATTCGCGCAGCTTCGGCACGTCGGCGGCGTAAAACAGCGGTCGGTGGTCGCCCGGGAACACCACGCACTGGTCGCCCCATTTCGACGAATGCCATTCGAAGCCGAGGAAGGCGCAGAACTCGCGCTCGCGGTGGCCGTCGGCGATCACCTGCTGCACGCGCGGCCAGGTCTCCTTTAGCCGCTTGAAGCCGTCGATCCAGTGGCGTTCGCGGCCGCCCTCCATCGTCGGCATGTCGTGCCAGCTGGAATGCCCGGTGAAGGCGAAGAAATCGAGGTGCGTGCGCGCCACCTCCAGCGAGCGCTCGATCGAGCCCACGCCGTAGCCGTGGGCGTTGTGGTTGTGGATGTCGCCGTAGAGGATCCGGTACCCGCTCATGCGAGCCAGCGCTCCAGGTTGGCGCGCACGAACTCGTCGTCGTTGAGTTCCGGGTAGGCGGCGTACACGCGGTCGATCTCCGCGGCCTGGCCGGGCGAAAGCTTTTCCTCGGGGTCGAGGCACCACAGGCCCTCGAGCAGGCCCTGCCTGCGCAGCACCTCGTGGCAGCCGGGAATGCAGCCGGCGAAATCGTGGGCCACGTCGAAGAAGGCGCTGTTGGCGTCGGTCACCCTGGCATCGAGCGAGATCAGCCCGGCGTCCACCGCGTTCGCTTCCACCGCGGCACGGATGCGCTCGAACTGCTCGACCGCGCGTCGCGTCCAGACGCTCCAGTGCCCGAGCAGGCCGCCGCGGATGCGCAGCGTCACATCGGCGCCGTCGCGCGCAAGGCGGAACGGCGTGGCGAGATCGAGCACGATGTGGTCGTCGTTGCCGGTGTAGAGCGTCACCCGTTCCTCGGCGCGCGCCTCGAGCACGCCGCGCAGCACGTCCAGCGTGCGATAGCGGTTGAACGGCGCGATCTTCACCGCCACCACGTTCTCGATGGCGGCGAAGCGGCGCCAGAAATTCGCGGACAGTTCCGGGCCGCCGACGGCCTTCTGCAGGTAGAAACCGACCAGCGGCATCTCGGCCGCGACCGCGGTGCAATGGGCGATCATTTCGTCCTCGCCCGCGTTCTTCATCGGCGCGAGCGAAAGCAGGCCGGCGCTGTAGCCGAGGCCGCGCGCCACCTCCGCCTCCGCCTTCGCCTGCGCAGTGCGCCCCGAGAGCCCCGCGATCATCACCAGCGATCGCGAGGTCCAGTGGCGCGCCTCCTCCATGGCGATCCGCAGCACCGGCTCGTACAGCCCGGCTTCTCGAATCGCGAACTGGGTGGAATGCACGCCGACGGCAAGCCCGCCGGAGCCTGCGTCGAGGTAATAGCGCGCGAGCGCGCGCTGCCGGCGCTCGTCGAGCGTGCGCTCGGCGGTGAGCGCAAGCGGATGCGCGGGGATCACCGTGCCGCGCCGCAGGAGCGCAAGCACGTCTGAGGGCAGGTCGGACCAGTGCAATGCCATGGGATTCCTCAGCCGAGTTCCGGGCCGGCGATCGCGATGCAGCGTTGCGGGTCGCCGAACAGCGTGTCGCGATCCAGCGCCATGCGCGTGTAGGGCCGCTCCCTGGCGAAGCCCTGCGCCGCAAGCCAGCCGGCGAAATCGCCATGGCGGTCGAGGGCATCGACGATGACGGCATCCGGCACGCGCGCGCAGGCATGTGCGGCAAGCGCGGCCGCGGTGGCTTCATCCTGCGCGACGAGCGGGCCCAGTTGCGTGGCGAGCCGCCCTTCGCGCCCGAGCAGGAAGCCGCGCAGCCGGCCGTCGCGCTCCAGCACGCAGGCGAAGTCCCTCGAACGCAGGCGCAGGCGCCCAAGCAGCGGCGCGCGGTCACAGCCGAAGGCCTGCGCGTCGAGCGCGAGGACAGCCGGCCAGTCGGCCTGCGTCAAGGCGCGCACGCCGCGAGCCACCTGCGGGGCCGTGGCACGCGGTGGCGGGCCGTTGCGGCGCCAGCGCGTCAGCGGCCAGCCATCGCGAAAACCGAGCGGCTGGTAGACGGTGCGGCCGGCCGGGGTGGCATCGAGCACCGGCACCATCCCCGCCTCGCGCAGCGTTGCAAGGCAGCGCTCGAGCAGGCGCGTGGCGATGCCGCGGCGGCGGAACGCCTTGGCCACCAGCACCATGCTGATCCAGCCGAAGCCGCTCGGGTAGGGCAGCGTGGCGGCGGTGGCCGCGAGCACCCCGGCTTCGGTCTTCACCGCGAAACCCCGTCCCAGCTCGAGGAACACGCGCCAGTCGGCCGCGTTCTGGTTCCACCCGGCCTCGGCGACGAGCGCCCCGGCGCCGGCAAGGTCCTCGACGGTGAGCGGCGCCTCCACCAAGGCCTCAGTACTTGCCATCGCGGGTCTCGAAATGCGTTTCCTTGCCGAGGCTGGCGCCGCCGCGCGAGAGCCAGTCCGCGGTCCAGTCGATCATGCGCTCGAGCGGCACGCGCGGCGCGCCGAACAGGCGCTGCGCCTCGCTGGTGTCGATCAGCCAGGCGGTGCCGGCCTCGCGCCCCGTCAGCTTCGGGGTCTTGCCGAAGCGCTTGCCGAACGCCTCGGCAAGCCAGCGCACGCTGGTCTTTTGCGGGCCGGTGACATTCAGCGCGCGCATCGGCGCGGTGCAGTGGGCGAGCAGGCGCAGCGCCTGCTCGTTGGCGTCGCCCTGCCAGATGACGTTGACGTGGCCCATGGTGACATCCAGCGCCCGGCCGGCGAGCACCGCC
>DATCYZ010000126.1:0-35765 GCA_036526195.1 Burkholderiales bacterium | reverse complement strand
GCCCCGCTCCTCGTCGAGACCCCCTCACTGCGCATCGCCTGCCACGTCGCGGGCCCCGCAGACGGCCCGCCGGTGTTCCTGATGCACGGCTTTCCCTACGACATCCACGCCTACGAGGCGGTCGCGCCCCGGCTTGCGGCGCGCGGCTGCAGGGTGTTCGTGCCCTTCCTGCGCGGCTTCGGCGCGACCCGCTTTCGCAACGCGGCCACCCCGCGCTCCGGCGAGCAGGCGGCGCTCGGCGCCGACCTGCGCGCGCTGATGGACGCGCTCGGCATCGCCCGGGCGACGCTGGCCGGCTACGACTGGGGCGGTCGTGCCGCCTGCGTGGTGGCGGCGCTGTGGCCGGAACGCTGCACCGGGCTGGTGTCCTTCAACAGCTACAACGTGCAGAACATTGCCGCCGCGATGACTCCGGAGCCGCCGGAGAACGAGCGCCGCCTCTGGTACCAGTACTACCTGCACAGCGCGCGCGGCCGCAACGCGCTGGAGAAGGACCGCCGCGCGTTCATTCGCCTGCTGTGGCAGGAATGGTCCCCGAGCTGGGCCTTCGACGAGGACACCTTCGAACGCAGCGCGCCTGCCTGGGACAACCCGGATTTCGTCGACGTGGTGGTGCAGTCCTATCGCCACCGCTTCGGACTCGCGCCCGGCGACCCGGGGCTCGCCCACATCGAGGCGCGCCTCGCGGCGCAACCGCCGATCGGCGTGCCGGCGATCACCTTCGACGGCGCCGACGACGGCGTGCGCACGCCGGCCGCGCCCGCGCAGCACGCCGCGCGCTTCACCGGCGGGCGCGACCATCGCGTGGTGCCGGGCGTCGGCCACAACATGCCGCAGGAAGCGCCGGAGGTGTTCGCCGACGCGGTGATGGAACTGGTGGACAGCGAAGGGCGCGACCGGATCGCGGCGGCGCAGCGCGACGTCTGAGGCAGGCGATGACCCGACTGCGGGCGCTGCGCACCGACATCACCACGCTGGAGGTCGACGCCATCGTCAACGCCGCGAACGAATCCCTGCTTGGGGGCGGCGGGGTGGACGGGGCGATCCATCGCGCGGCCGGCCCGGCGCTGCTCGAAGCCTGCCGCGCGCTCGGCGGCTGCCCCACCGGCGAATCGCGCCTGACCGCCGGGTTCGACCTTGCCGCGCGTTACGTCATCCACACCGTGGGGCCGGTCTGGCGCGGCGGCGGGCGCAACGAAGCCCGCCTGCTCGCCGCCTGCTACCGCAGCGCGCTCGCGCTCGCCGCGTCGCAGGGCTGCGCCAGCGTGGCCTTTCCCTGCATCAGCACCGGCGTCTACGGCTACCCGGCCGGGCCGGCCGCGGACATCGCGGTGCGCACGGTGCGCGAGGCCACCTCGGCCCCGGGTCCGGTGCGCGAGGTGATCTTCGCCTGCTTCTCGGCGCGCGACCTCGACCTGTACGAGGCGAAGCTCGCGTCATGAGCGCGCTCACCGGCATCCGCCCCTACGAAGACGCGAACCGCGACGCTGTGATCGCGCTGTTTCGCGCCTTCATGGCCGAGCTCGCCACGCCCGCGGTGGCGCCGGTCATCGGCCTGTACATGAAGGCGGCGATCGAGCAGGAACTCTCGCGCATCCCCGAGTACTACCTCGCGCGCCCGGGCTGTGGGTTCTGGGTGATCGAGCGCGACGGGGTGGTTGGCATGGTCGGCGTGGAGCGCGCCGAGGCCGGCGAGGCCGAACTGCGGCGCATGGCGGTGGCGCATCGCCATCGCAACCAGGGGCTCGGCCGCGCGCTGCTGCGCCACGCCGAGGCCTTCTGCCTTGACGAAGGCTATGCGGCCATCGTGCTCAGCACCTCGGAACTGCAGCCCGCGGCGATGCAGCTCTACGCCTCGTCCGGTTACAGGCTGGAGCACAGCGCGCCGGCGCGCGAGAGCACCCACAAGAGCGTCGGCGCCGGCCTGGTCCGTCACCACTTCCGCAAGGTCCTGTCGCCGGCGAGGTAGCGCCGGCAACGGCCTTAAGGTAACCTATATGTTACTATCTAGCCCGGATCGGCGTCCCGCCGCCGCCAGACGCTGCCGCCGGACTCGCGCTCGATGTCGCCCATGACCTTGTCGTGCCGCGCGCGCTCCTGGGCGCTCGCCCGCACCACCACCAGTTTCGAGCCGTCGATCCGGACCGCCTCCGCGGCGTTCGCATCCTCGTTCTCGAGCATCATCATCAGGCTTTCCTGGCCGCGGGTCATCGCGAGGTAGACCTCGGCGAGCAGCTCCGCGTCGAGCAGCGCGCCGTGCAGCTTGCGCTGCGCGTGGTCGACGCCATAGCGCTCGCACAGCGCGTTCAGGTTGTTGCGCTTGCCGGGGTGCAGTTCGCGCGCCAGCGCCAGCGTGTCGACGATGCCCGAGACATGGCCGGCGAGCTTGCCGAGCTTCTGGCGGGCGAGTTCGCGGTCGAGGAACTCGACGTCGAACTCGGCGTTGTGAATCACCAGTTCGGCGCCGCGCACGTAGTCCAGGAAATCGTTCGCGACGTCCGCGAAGCGCGGCTTGTCGGACAGGAACTCGAGCGTCAGGCCGTGCACCCGCGCCGCGCCCTCCTCGATCTCGCGCTCCGGGTTCAGGTAGGTGTGGAAGTGCCGGTCCGTGATGCGGCGGTTGCGCAGCTCGATGCAGCCGATCTCCACCACGCGATCGCCCGTGCGGGCGTTCAGCCCCGTGGTTTCGGTGTCCAGCACGATCTGTCGCACCGCCATTCAGGCCGCCCCGATCGATTCGATGCCGCGGTTGGCGAGCGCATCGGCGCGCTCGTTCTCCGAGTGCCCGGCGTGGCCCCGCACCCAGTGCCATGACACAGCGTGCCCCGCGGCCACCGCATCCAGCCGCCGCCAGAGGTCCTCGTTCTTCACCGGCTTGCCGTCCGCGGTGCGCCAGCCGCGCCGCTTCCAGGACCGGATCCATTCGCTCATGCCCTTCTGCACGTACTGTGAATCGGTCCAGACCGCGACGCGTGTGCGCCCCTCGATCGCCTCGAGGCCGCGAATCACCGCCATGAGTTCCATGCGGTTGTTGGTGGTCTGCGGCTCGCCGCCGCAGAGCTCGCGCACGCCCTGCGCGTCGCGCAGCAGCACGCCCCAGCCGCCCGGGCCGGGATTGCCGCGGCAGGCGCCATCGGCGAAAAGCTCGACGCGCACGCCCGCTTCAGTGGCCGTGGCCATCGGCTTCCCTGCGCGGCGCGGCGTTGCGCACCGGATGCCCGTTGCGCTGCGGCACGGTGGCGAGCGAGCGGCGCCGCGCGCGCTCCTTGCGCCAGGCCGGCGTCAGCAGTCGCATGCCGTGCACGCGCTTGATCGCGCGCACCACGTACACCGCGCCGGCGATCGGCCACCAGCGATCCCCCGCCTTTTCCATGAAGCGGAAGCGCGAAAGCCACTTCGGGCTGGTGAACGGCGGCGCGTAACAGCCGAAGCGCCCGCCGGTCAGCTCGAAGCCGAGCAGGCGCAGCCAGTCGCGCAACTGGAACAGGCCGATGAAGCGCGCATCCCAGGGCGCCGGCGGCGTGCCGCGCAGGAACATCTGCCGCAGGCGCCACAGCGACAGCGGGTTGAATCCGGAGATCACCAGCTGGCCCTCCGGTCGCAGCACGCGTTCCGCCTCGCGCAGCACCTGGTGCGGATCGGTGTGCGTCTCCAGCGTGTGCGGCAGCACCACGAGGTCCATGCTGCCGGTCTCGAGCGGCAGTTGCAGCGGGTCGGCGGCCACGGTGGCGCCGTGCTCGAGCGCCAGCGTGAAGCGGAACGGGATCCGGTTCTGCCGCAGGAAATCCACCTCCGGCATGCCGGCCTGCACCGCGCGATAGCCGAACGCGTCCTCGGTGGCGTGGTCGAACTGCGTGCATTCCCAGTCGAACACGTAGCGTCCGATCGGCGTGCCGAACCAGCCGGCCAGCGAGGAGCGCCCGCCGTTATACTTCAGCACGCCGTTCTGCACGAAGGACTGTCGATCCATGCCCGAAATCGTTCCTCTGAAGGCCTTCAAGGACAACTACATCTGGACGCTGCGCGATGCGCGCCGTGCCGCGGTGGTTGACCCGGGCGAAGCCGGGCCGGTGCTCGAATACCTCGCGCGGGAAAAACTCGAACTGGTCGCGATCCTTGCCACCCACCACCACCCCGACCACGTCGGCGGCATTCCCGAGTTGCTCGCGCACCGCAGCGTGCCGGTGTACGGGCCGCGCGGCGAACCGATCGCGACCCTGACGCAGCCGGTTTCGGAAGGCGACACCGTGGAAATCCCGGAACTCGGCCTGTCCTTCGCGGTGCTCGACATCCCCGGGCACACGCGCGCCCACGTGGCCTATTATGGCGCAGGGTCGCTGTTCTGTGGCGACACGCTGTTCGCCTGCGGCTGCGGCCGCCTTTTCGAGGGCACGCCCGAACAGATGATGAAATCCCTCGGCAAGCTGGCGGCGCTGCCCGATGAGACGAAGGTCTACTGCGGGCACGAATACACGCTCGCCAACATCGGTTTTGCGCGCGGCATCGAGCCCGCGAACGCCGCGCTCGCCGCCCGCGAGACCAGCGCCCGCGCGCTGCGCGCCGCCGGGCGGCCCACGCTGCCCTCGACCCTCGGCGAGGAGAAGGCCACCAATCCGTTCCTGCGCTGGGCCGAACCCGCGGTGATCGAGTCCGCCAACACCTACCTTGGCGCGCGCATCGCCGACCCGGTGCGCGTGTTCGCGGCCATCCGCGACTGGAAGAACAAGGCGTGAGCCGCCGCGCGGCGTTTGCCCTCGCCGCGTGTGCGCTGCTCGCCGCGTGCGCCACCGACGGCACGGGCCCCGTCGACACCCCCCCCGTGGCCGCCTCCCGGCCGGCCGCCCCGCCGCAGGCGGCGCCCGCCTCGCCGGTGTTCGGGGCCGATCCGCCGCAGGCCGCCGCGCCGGCGTCTTCCGCGCCGCGCGCACCGCTGGACGCCACCCGGCTGCCGCCGTTCGACGGCAGCAGCGTGACCGTGCGGGAAGTCCTGCGTCCCGTCGCGGGCCTCGACCACACCGTGCCGGCGGACGACCTCTGGCACCGCATCCGGCGCGGCTTCGCCATGCCCAACCTGGAGAACGCCCAAGTGCAGTCGCGCATGGCCTGGTACGGCGCCCGCCCCGAGTACCTCAAGCGCACGCTCGAGCGCGCGCGGCGCTACCTGTACCACATCGTCGACGAGATCGAGAAGCGCGGCCTGCCGACCGAACTCGCGTTGCTGCCCATGGTGGAAAGCTCGTTCAACCCGATGGCCTATTCGCGCGCGCACGCCTCCGGGCTGTGGCAGTTCATCCCCGGCACCGGCAAGCGCTACGACCTCGCGCAGAACTGGTGGTACGACGGGCGGCGCGACATCCTCGCCTCTACCGCGGCGGCGCTCGATTACCTGCGCGACGTCTACGAGATGCACGGCGACTGGCACCTTGCGCTCGCCTCGTACAACTGGGGCGAGAACGCGGTGGCGCGCGCGCTGGAAAAGAACCGCGCCGCCGGCCTGCCGCTCGATTACGCGAGCCTCACCATGCCGGCCGAAACCCGCGAGTACGTGCCGAAGCTGCAGGCGCTGAAGAACATCATCGCCAATCCGGCCCCCTTCGGCTTCACGCTCGACGCGATTCCGAACCAACCGTACTTCGCCACCGTCTCCGGCGTGCCGGACCTCGACGTACAGCTTGCCGCGCGCCTGGCGGAATTGCCGGTCGAGGAGTTCATCGCCCTGAACCCCGGGTTCAACCGCCCGCTGATGCCCGCCTCGGTCAATGCCCGGCTGGTGCTGCCGGCCGAGAAGGTCGAGGTGTTTCACCGCAACCTGCTCAAGCACGACGGGGCGATTCCGGTGGCCTGGCAGACCTACCGTCCCGCGAAGGGCGAATCCCTGGCCGCGATCGCCAAGCGCTTCCGCGTCCCGCTGGAGCGGCTGATGGAAGTCAACGGCATCGGCCGCCGTTCGCGCGGCACCCCGAACATGATGGTGGTGCCGGTGAACGGGGCGGCGGTGGACCCCCGCAAGCTGCCGATCATGTACGCGCCGCCGATCCCGGCCAGCGCGCCGGGACGCACCTACCTGGTGCGGCGCGGCGACACCCTGTGGTCGATCGCGCAGCGCAACGGCGTCACGGTAGAAGACCTGCGGCGCTGGAACAGGATCGGCCGCATCCAGCCCGGGCAACGCCTGAAGGTATCGGACGCCGCACCCGAAAGAGCGGCCGCCGCGGGACCGAAAAAACGCGCCAAATCGACCCCAAAAAAAAGGAAGCGTTGATAATTTATATGTTTATTATTCATAATGTTATTAAGTATTATTAATCCTAGAAATAACATTAATAAAAGTTTCCTGTCGTCGTTTCACGGGCTTTCCATAGAATGGCCCGATGCGACGGCTCCTGCAGGCGGGTGGTCTTTTTTTGCTTCTGGCTGCACTCGCCCTGCCGGCCCGCGCCGACCCGTTGCTGATGTTCCTGTTGAGCGTCGCGCGCGAGATGGTGACCAGTGCGGTCAAGCGCGACCTCGCCTCCCGCCCGGCGGTGCCGGAACCCCTCCCCGAGGTCTACGGCGGCACCACGGTGCAGCCGGACCAACTGCGCGCGCTGATCGACGATGCCTTCTCCTACCTGGGCCCGGACCAGCGTGACGAGGTCTTCCAGTCGCTGCACGCGGAACTGATCAAGCCGAAGAACGCCGCGGTGCGTGCGCCGCTGATCCAGTACTTCGCCGAGCGCGCGGTCGCGGTGCGCAGCGCCCGCGCCCGGCTCGCCCGGCTCAGCCATGCGGAGATGGGGCTGATGGCGGCCGAATTCGGGCGCCAGGTCCGCGGCATCACCGACGAAGACCGTGCCCAGCTGCGCGAAGTGCTGCGCATGGGCCTGCTGCCGGTGCCCGATGTCCTGGGCAGCATGATGCTTGCGGCGCTCGGGCCGGTCCGCCCCCCGGTGGAACCGCTCTCCGCCGCCACCCAGCCGCCCTCGGGCCCCACGATTCAGTAAAGCAGGCAGCGCACCTGCCGTCCGCCCTCGAGCGTGACGGTCGCGGGGTCGTCGACCCTGCACGCCTCGCGCGCCTGCGGGCAGCGCGGATGGAAATGGCAGCCCTTCGGCGGATTCGCCGGCGAGGGCAGCTCGCCGCTCAGGCGCAGGGTCTTGCGCGGCGCGTCGATCTCGGGCGCGGCGGCCAGCAGCGCCTGCGTATAGGGGTGCTTCGGGTCGCGCAGCACCTCGGCCACCGGACCGCGCTCGACGATCCGCCCCAGGTACATCACCGCCACTTCGTGCGCGATGTACTCCACCACCGCAAGGTTGTGCGTGATGAAGAGGTAGCCAAGGCCGAGCTCGGCCTGCAGGGCGCGCAGCAGGTTGAGGATCTGCGCCTGCACCGACACGTCCAGCGCGCTGGTCGGCTCGTCGCACACCACCAGGCGCGGATCGACCGTCAGGGCGCGCGCAATGGCGATGCGCTGGCGCTGCCCGCCCGAGAACTCGTGCGGGTAGCGCGTCAGCGCATCGGCGCCAAGCCCCACCTGCCCGAGCAGCTTCTCCGCGCGCGCGCGACGCGCTGCCGCGCCGCCCCCCACGCCGAGGCTCGCCATGCCTTCGTCGAGGATCTCCGCCACCCGCATGCGCGGATTGAGCGAGGCAAAGGGGTCCTGGAAGATGATCTGCATCGCGCCGCGCAGCGGCCGCAGCGCGCGCCGCGAGAGCGATGACAGCTCGACGCCCGGCCCGTCCCCGGTGCGCAGCAGGATGCGCCCCGCGCCCGGCTCGATGAGCCGCAGGATCGCCTTGCCCGCCGTGGTCTTGCCGCAGCCGGATTCGCCGACCAGCGCCAGCGTCTGCCCGCGATGCAGCGTGAGCGAAACGCCGTCGACCGCGCGCACCTGCCCGACCGTGCGGCGAAACAGGCCCTGGCGGATTGGGAAATGCACCGCAAGGTCCTGCACTTCGAGCACCGGCGCCGGGGTCCCGGCGGGCGTCCCGGCCGCGGACGCCGTCGCGGTCGACCGGGTCTCGCGCGGCGCCGCCGCTCCGTCGCTGCGCAGGTGGCAGCGCGCGAGCTGGCCGTCTTCGGTCCGCACCATCGGCGGCAGGCTGTCCCGGCAGCGCCCGATCGCCAGGTCGCAGCGTTCGACGAAGCGGCACCCGGCGAACACGCGTCCCGCCTCCGGCACCCGGCCAGGGATGGCCGCGAGCACGCCGCCGCGGCGCGCCGCCGAGGGCAGCGAGTCGAACAGCTTCTGCGAGTACGGGTGCTGGGGCGCGCGAAAGAACGCCTCGCGCGTGCCGGTTTCGACGATCTCGCCCGCGTACATCACCGCGATGCGGTCGGCCATCTGCGCCACCACGCCGAGGTCGTGGGTGATCAGCAGGAGCGCCATGCCGCGCTCGGCCTGCAGGCGGCGCAGCAGGTCGAGGATCTGCGCCTGGATGGTGACGTCCAGCGCGGTGGTGGCCTCATCGGCGATCAGCACCTCGGGATCGACCGCCAGCGCCGCCGCCACCATCACGCGCTGCTTGAGGCCGCCGGAGAGCTGGAACGGGTACTCGTCGAAGCGGCGCGCGCCGTCCGGGATGCCGACGGCATCGAGCAACTCGAGCGCGCGGCGCACCGCCCCGGCCTCGTCCGCCGTCGTATGGCGCCGGATCACCTCGACGATCTGCCGGCCGACGGTCAGCACCGGGTTGAGCGCGGTGGCCGGTTCTTGGAAGACCATGGCGATGCGCCGGCCGCGCACCGCGCGCATCGCCGCCTCGGGCAGCGCGAGGAGTTCTTCGTCCTCCAGGCGCACGCTGCCCGCGGTGATGCGTCCGGCCTCGGGCAGCAGGCGCATGAGCGACAGCGCCGTCATCGACTTGCCGCAGCCGGATTCCCCCACCAGCGCGAAGCACTCCCCGGCGCGCAGTTCGAGGTCCACGCCGTCGACCACGGTGACCGTGCCGGCCTCGGTGTCGAGCACGGTGCGCAGCCCCGCGATGCCGAGCGTGACGGCGCTCACGGCTTCGCCCCCGCCGCCGGCAGCGCCCCGACCCGCACGCGGGGATCGAAGCCGTCGCGCACCGCATCCGCAAACAGGTTGGCCGCCAGCACCAGCACGAACATGAAGCTGAAGGCCGCGCCGAGCGACCACCACACCACGGGTTCGCGCGACATCTCCAGGCGCGCGCCGTTGATCATGGTGCCGAAGCTGATGGTCGAGGGATCCACCCCGACGCCGACGTAGGACAGCACCGCCTCGGCCAGCACCAGGCCGGAGAAGTCCATCACCAGCGCGATGATCACGATGTGCGCGACGTTCGGCAGCAGGTGGCGCGTCAGGATGCGCGCATCGCGCACGCCGAAGGCATGCGCCGCCTGCACGTACTCGAGCTCCGAGAGCTTCAGCGCCTCGCCGCGCAGCAGCCGCGCGAGCCCGGTCCAGCTGGTCAGGCCGAGGATCCCGCAGAGGAACAGCAGGCGCAGGTCGGCGCGCTGCGCCGCCGTCGGGAAGAGTTCCGGGTGCGTCTGGATGTAGACCTGCATCATCAGCACCGAGGCGGCGATCAGCAGCACGCCGGGAATCGAATTGAGCGTGGTGTAGAGGTACTGGATCAGGTCGTCGATCCAGCCCTTGAAGTAGCCCGCCATGATGCCGAGCGCCACGCCGAGCGGCAGCAGCACCAGCGTGGTCAGGGTACCGATCACCAGGCTGGTGCGGATCGCCTTGAGCGACAGGTAGAGCACGTCCTGCCCGACCTTGTCGGTGCCGAGCACGTGGTACGCCGTGGCCAGCCCGCCCGCGATCCCGGCCAGCGCCAGGACGACCGCGAGCGTCGCGAGTCCGACGCCCCACGGGACTTCCGGGCGGCGACGCCGCGGGCCGCGCGTCAGCACGAGGATCGCGCCCCAGAGCAGCGCCGCCGCGGCAAGGCCGCTTGCCGCCCGCGCGGCGACATCGCCCGCCCAGGCCGACGGATCGGCCAGGTGCGCGCCGCCGTGGCGCAGGCGCGGGAAGGCGCGCAGCGCGCGCCCGTCGGGCTGCTCGATCAGTTCGCGCGAGAACGAATGCGTGGCGAGCGGCGCCGAGTAGGTCTTCTCGGTGCGGGCGCGCAGGGGCCCGAGCGCGAGGTCGAGCAGCGACAGCACCTCCGGCGAGTACCCCGCGGTCCCGCTGCGCTCGGCGCCGGGCAGCTTCAGCCGCAGGTGCAGCGAGTCGGCGAGCCCGATCGCGGCGTAGGCGGCGAGCACCGTGGCGGCCATCACCGCGGTGCGGCTGCGCGCGACGCGGCGCCAGGGCGCGGCAAGGTGCGGACGGCGCGCGCACAGCAGCGCGTAGCCCGCCACCGCGGCCACCAGCAGCCACACCAGCAGGTCGGTCCACAGCAGGACGGGCAGGACGCTCATCTCAGGAGAGCCGGATGCGCGGGTCGACCAGCGTGTACGACAGGTCGGTGAGGATCAAGCCGGCGATGTAGAGCACCGAGCCGATGAACACCATCGCCCGCACCACGGCGAAGTCCTGCGCCTGGATCGCGTCGATGGTGTAGCTGCCCAGGCCCGGGATGCCGAAGAAGGATTCGGTGAGCAGGCTGCCCATGAAGAGAAGCGGGATCACCACCACCGCGCCGGTGAGGATCGGGATCATGGCGTTCTTCAGCACGTGGCCGAACAGCACCCGCGCCTCGCCGAGGCCCTTGGCGCGCGCGGTGCGCACGTAGTCCTTGGCCATCTCCTCGAGGAACAGCGTGCGGTACCAGCGGCTGCCGGCGCCGATGCCGCTCACCACGCCGATCACCACCGGCAGCACCAGGAAGCGCAGCGCGTCCGGCCAGGCCGCATAGCCGGAGATCGGCACCAGGTGCCAGAGCCTGGAGGCGATGAACTGCCCGCCGATGATGTAGAAGAGCGTGCTCACCGACATCATCGCGACGCACAGCACCACCCCCCAGACATCGAGGTAGGTGGCGCGGAAGAACGCCATGCCGAGCGCAAAGGTGATGTTCACCGCCAGCCCCACGAGGAATACCGGGATCGCCAGCGCGAGGCTCGGACCCATGCGGCTGCGGATCTCGTGGCCGATGTCGCGGTTGTCCTCGGCGGCGCCGAACTCGAAGGCGAACAGCCGCACCGACTTGTCCCAGAACACCGTGCGCGTGGCCTTTTCCATGCCGGGGGCGGCGGCGTTCCAGACCAGCGGCCGGTCGTAGCCGCGCTCGGCCTTCCATTTCTCGATCGCCTCCGGCGTCACCCGCTTGGCGCCCAGTTGCATGCGCGCCATGTCGTCCGGCGTGTTGACGACGAAAAAAAGCGCAAAGGTGATCAGGTTGACCCCGACCAGGATCGGGATCGCGTACAGCAGCCTGCGCAGGATGTAGGCCAGCATCAGCTTCGCGCCGTCGGCGCCGGGGCGGACCCGGACAGCGCCGCGCGGCGTTCGCGCCGGCGCATCACCACCACCGCTGGCAGCGCCGTGGCTCCGAGCAGGACCGCGCCAAGCGCGAGCGGCCAGAGCACCGGCCGGTTCCACTGCGCGCGCAGCCCGGCGCGGCGCGCCGCGTCCACGCGCAGGTACTTCAGGCCGTTGCGCGCCATGGTGTTCGGCTTCTCGTTCTTCAGCCAGCCGTGGAACAGGCTGTAGTCCTTCGGGTGGAAGCCGCCGATCCAGGGCGCCTCGCGCCGGTACAGCTCGACCATGCGATCGATCAACGCCTGCCGCTCCGGCGTGTTCGGCAGGTGCTTCATCTTCTCGAACAGGGCGTCGAACTCCGCGTTCGCCCAGTTCGCGGTGTTCTCGCCCTGCTTCTGCGCGCGGCTCTGCGGCCCGTGCAGCAGGAACATCAGGTTCTCCGGGTCCGGGTAGTCGGCGTTCCAGCCGAGGATGAACAGCTGCTGGCTGCCTTTGCGGATCTTCTCCTGGAAGCGGTTCCAGTCGGTCTCGCGGATCTCCAGCTGGATGCCGAGCCTGGCGAACTGCTTGCGCCACCAGTCGAAGCGCGGCTTGTCCCCCGGGCCGCGGCCGACCGTGTCCAGGTACAGCACCAGCGGCGCGCCGGACTTCGCGTCGCGCCCGCCGGGGTAGCCCGCCTCGGCGAGGCGCGCCTTCGCCAGTTCGAGCGGCCGCCGGCGCGCGGCGTCCCGCGACCATTCGTGGGTCAGTGGATTCATGCCCTCGCGCCCTTCGCGATAGCCGAAGATCCCGGGCGTGAGCGGGCTGTGCGCCACCACGCCGCGCCCGTTGGCGAAGATCGACAGGTACTCCTCCCAGTCGATCGCGATGGCGAGCGCCTGGCGCAGGGCCCGGCTGCGCGCCGCGGCCGCCGCATCCGCGCCCTCGCCGATCACCGGGTCGCGCATGTTGGCGCCGAGGTAGAGGATGGTGGTCGACACCGAGGTGCGCAGCGCGATGCCGCGCTTCTGCATCTCCGGCGTCAGCGCGGCGTCGCCCTCCACCGAGATGCGCACCGCGTTGTCGAAGTTGTCCGAGCTGATGCCGGAGGTGTCGTAGTAGCCCTGCAGGAACTTGTTCCAGTAGGGGATGCCCTCCTTCTCGCGGCTGTACACCGCGCGGTCGACGAAAGGCATGGGCTTGCCCGCATCGGCCAGCAGGCCGGCAGCGGCATCGCCCGCCTCGCCTTCCGCGGGATACGTTTCGCCGCGGAAGTTCGGGTTGCGCGCCAGCACCATGCGGGCGTTCGGATTGTTCTCCACCAGCATGTACGGGCCGGTGCCGACCGGCCACCAGTCCAGCGTGAAGTTCTTGCGCGCCATGCCCGGCTGGTGGAAGAACTTCTCCACCTCCCAGGGCATCGGCGCGAAGAACGGCATCGCCAGCCAGTAGGCGAACTGCGGGTAGCGCCCTTTGAGGCGCACGCGGTAGGTGTAGCGGTCGACCACCTCCACGCCCTCGAGCGCGTGCGCGCGCAGGTCCAGCCACGCGCCCGCGCCCTCACGCTTCACCAGTTCCGCGTCCGCGGCCTTGAGGCGCGCGGCAAGCTCGCCCAGCCCGACGATGTACTCGGCCATCAGGCCGAAGATCGGCGAGTGCAGGCGCGGGTGCGCGAGCCGCTTGATCTGGTAGACGTAGTCCTCCGCCAGCAGCTCGCGCGTTCCCGATGCCGGCAGATCGTAGGGGCTGCGCAGGGCCTCGATCACCGGCGGCGCGAGCGTGTGCTGCGAGGGATCGAATCCCGGATGCGGCTGGTAGCGGATGCCCGGACGGATGCGGATCTCGTAGACCGTGAAGCGGCCGCCGTCGATCTCGCGCGGCTCCGGCACCGCGACCGCGGTCAGCGGCGCAAGCGCGTACGGGCGCTTCAGGTAGTGGTATTGCAGCGGTGCTTCGTAGACCTGCTGCGTGAAACGCGCCTCGTCCTCGGTGTAGGACTGCACCGGGTCGAGGTGCTTGGGCCGGTCGACGAACGCGGAGTAGAGGACGTTGGTGCCGCGTTCCGCCGCGGGATAGGGATCGTTCCACATCTCGCCGCATCCAGCGGCGAGAACCGTGCAGGCGGCGATCCAGGCGCGGCGCATCCGGACAGTATAATCAACGCCCGCCCTTTCAAGGCTTCGAAGGAGACGCGTCGCATGGGTTTTCTCGCCGGCAGGAAGCTCCTCATCACCGGTCTGCTGTCGAACCGCTCGATCGCCTACGGCATTGCCCGCGCGGCGAAACGCGAAGGCGCGGAACTGGCCTTCACCTACGTCGGAGAGCGTTTCCGCGAGCGCGTCAGCGACCTGGCCAGGGAGTTCGACGCCGCGGCGGTGCTGCCCTGCGACGTGGCCGATGACGCCCAGATCAGCGGCCTGTTCGAGTCTCTCGGACGCCAATGGGACGGCCTCGACGGCCTGGTGCACGCCATCGCCTTCGCCCAGCGCGAAGCCATCTCGGGCGAACTCACCGACGGCCTCTCACGGGCGGCGTTCCGCGAGGCGCTCGAGATATCCGCCTACAGCTTTCCGGCGCTTGCCAAGGCCGCGCTGCCGATGATGCAGGGTCGCAATGCGGCGCTGCTGACGCTCAGCTACCTCGGCGCCGTCCGCGTCGTGCCGCACTACAACACCATGGGCCTCGCCAAGGCGAGCCTCGAGGCCTCGGTGCGCTACCTCGCCTCGGACCTCGGTCCGCGCGGCATTCGCGTGAATGCCATCTCCGCGGGCCCGATCAAGACGCTCGCCGCCGCCGGCATCTCCGGCTTCGGCAAGATCCTCAAGTTCGTCGAGGAGAACGCGCCCCTGCGGCGCAACGTCAGCATCGACGACGTCGGCAATGCCGCGGCCTTCCTGCTGTCGGACCTGTCCGCGGGCATCACCGGCGAGGTGATGTATGTCGATTCCGGGTTCAGCCGCGTGGTGGGCGGCATGGGCGCGCCGGAGGCCTGAGACCGGGGCGCGCGGGGCGCGCGCGTCTACTGCTCTTTCTTCGCCAGGTTCTCGCGGTGGATGCTGACGTCGGCCTGCGCGCGCAGCCCGGCGACATAGGCGCTGTACTGGACCGCCGCCGCGCGACCCTGCGCGCGCAACACCTCGGCCTTCTTCTGTTCTTCGGTGCGATCCGGGGCCGGCAGCACCTTCGAGACCCGGTACAGCACATAGCCCTGCGGCGCGCGCTGGATGCCGAAATGGGCCGGCAGCTTCGACGGATCCGCGGCCACCACCCGTGAGAGGGCGTCGCCGTCGAGACCCTGCGGATCGCGCCGCGACACCTGCTGCGGCGCCGACCAGCGCAGGCCCGCATCCTCGCCCTTCGCCAGCCGCGCAAGGCGCGCCTCGCCTTCTGCCTGCGCGCGCTTCAGGGCTTCGGTCGTGCGCAGCGTCTGCTCGATCTCGGCACGCGCGTCCTCCAGCGTGCGCTGGCGCGCGGCCTGATGCTCCGTCACGCGTGCGGAGACCAGCGTGTTCGGCGCCACCTCGATGGCGTCCGTGTTCCGCTTCGCGGTGAGCGCGTCGGCGGAGAACACGGCGTCATGCAGCCGCGCGTTTGCGAACACGCCGGACTCGGGTCGCCGGTCGCGCACCAGCCAGTCGGACACCTGCAGGGGCAGGCCGAATTTCTCGGCCGCCGGCTTGAGCGTGTCGGACTGCTCGTAGACGGTGTTCGTGAAGCCCTCCGCGGTCTCCGCGAAGCGCCGCTGGCCCTGCTGGCGGGACAGTTCCTCGGAAAGCTGCTTGCGGACCTCCTCGAAGGGGCGCGCCTTCGCGGGCTGGATGCCGGTGACCTTGAGGATGTGGAAACCGAACTCGGACTCCACGATGCCGCTCAACTCGCCTTCCTTCTGCCGGAACGCGGCCTCCTCGAAGGGCTTGACCATCATACCGGGGCCGAAGAACCCGAGGTCCCCGCCCTTCGCCGCCGAGCCCGGGTCCTGGGAATGCTTCTTCGCCAGTTCCGCGAAGCGCCCCGGCGCCGCGGTGAGTTCCGCCAGGATCTTCTCCAGCTTGCCGCGCGCGGCGGCCTTCGCCTCCGGCGTCGCGTCCGGGGGCGACTGGAACAGGATATGACTCGCGCGCCGCTGCTCGCCCACCGTGAACTGGCCCGCGCGCGCCTCGTAGGCCGCCTTCAGCTCGGCCTCCGTCGGCGGCGTGGCGCGTCCGAGCGCCTCGGCCGAGAGCATGAGGTACTCCACCCGAACGCGTTCCGGCGCGCGGAACTTCGCCGCGTTGGCCTCGTAGTAGGCCTTCACCTGGGCCGGGTCGACCTTCACGTCCGCGGCGAAGCCCTGGGCGGCGATCAGGGCCGTCGAGACTTCGCGCTGCTCGTTCTCGAGGCGCGCGACGCGCTCGGCCACGGTCTTCGAGGCGATCGCGGTGTCGGCCACCGCGCGCGTCAGCTGGCCGAGCACCAGGTCGTAGCGCAGGCGGTTCTCGAACTGCTGCTCCGACAGGCCCTGGGCGCGCAGCGCATTGCGGTACGCGTCCATCGAGAACGCACCGCCGAGCTGGAACGCCGGCATCGCGGCGATCACGCTGCGCAGCGCCTCGTCGGTGACCACCAGGCGGGCGCGCACCGCCGCGGTCGCCACCAGGCGTTGCGAGACCAGGCCTTCGAGCAGCGCCTCGCGGGTTTCCGGCGTGTCGAGCAGGGCGGGGTCGATCTGGCCGCCGAACGCCCGGCGCATCTGGTCGAGCTGCTCGCGCATGGCCTCGGAGAACTCGCGGCGCGTGATCTCCTGGCCATCGACGGTGGCGAGGGTCTCGGCGTCGGCGCGGTTGCGGGAGCTGGTGTAGGCCTCGAGGCCGAAGAACGCGAACGGCACGATCAGCAGGATGATGAGTCCCTGGATGATGCGCTTATGCTTCTGGACGAGTTCAAACATGGCCTGGCGCCCGAAAACCGGTACGGCATGAATCAGGCGAACCGTGGATCGCCCGGGAAGAAAAACGTTGGCGGAGCGGACGGGACTCGAACCCGCGACCCCCGGCGTGACAGGCCGGTATTCTAACCAACTGAACTACCGCTCCGTGTGCGGAACTCCTGGTGGGTGCTGAGAGGGTCGAACTCCCGACATTCGCCTTGTAAGGGCGACGCTCTACCGCTGAGCTAAGCACCCTCCTCACCCCGCGGCGCAGCGGTGGGCTGCAACGCCGTAAAAAGCGCGCTAGTTTATAGCATCCTTCAGGGCCTTGCCAGCACGGAAGCGCGGCACGCGCGCCGCGGCAATCGCCACGGGCTCGCCGGTGCGCGGGTTGCGCCCCTGGCGTGCAGCACGGTTCGCGGCAAGGAAGGTGCCGAAGCCGATGAGGGTGACTTCCTCGCCCTTTCGCAGGCTCGACTTGACGGCGCCGATCATCGCATCGACGGCGCGCTCGGCCGCCGACTTGGAGATTTCCGCGGCTTGCGCAACCGTGTCGATCAGTTCGGATTTGTTCATGAGGCCTCCTCGCTGTGCGCCGCAGTCGCCGGCGCGGGGTTCAGTGGTGTGTGGTCAGGCCGGACCCCGGCTTGGCTTCACCGGGCTCGGGTGGGGGGGTGGCGACGGCATCGGGCAGCGGCTTGGGCTGCCGCTCGAGCGCCACTTCAAGGACCTTGTCGATCCATTTCACCGGGATGATCTCGAGGCGGCCCTTGATGTTCTCCGCGATCTCGGCGAGGTCCTTGACGTTCTCCTCGGGGATCATCACCGTCTTGATGCCGCCGCGCACGGCAGCCAGCAGCTTCTCCTTCAGGCCGCCGATCGCCAGCACTTCGCCGCGCAGCGTGATCTCGCCGGTCATCGCCACGTCCGCGCGCACCGGGATCCCGGTCAGCACCGACACCATCGAGGTGACGATGCCGATGCCGGCGCTCGGCCCGTCCTTGGGCGTCGCGCCCTCGGGCAGGTGGATGTGGATGTCGTTCTTCTGGTAGAAATCCTCGACCACGCCCAGCTTGCGCGAGCGGTTGCGCACCACCGACAACGCGGCCTGGATCGATTCCTGCATCACCTCGCCGAGCTTGCCGGTGGTGATGGTCTTGCCCTTGCCCGGCATGGTCACGGTCTCGATCGTCAGCAGTTCGCCGCCGACCTCGGTCCACGCCAGCCCGGTCACCTGGCCGACCTGGTTCTGCTTCTCGGCCATGCCGAAAGTGAACTTGCGCACGCCGAGGTAGCGGTTCAGCGTCTTCGGCGTCACCGTGATGCGGCGCGACTTCTTCGCCGTGATCAATTCCTTCACCGCCTTGCGGCAGATCTTGGAGAGGTCGCGCTCGAGCCCGCGCACGCCGGCCTCGCGCGTGTAGTAGCGGATCGCGTCGCGGATCGCCGCCTCGCTCACCGAGAGCTCGCCGTCCTTCAGGCCGTTGGCCGTCATCTGCTTGGGCAGCAGGTAGCGCATGGCGATGTTGAGTTTCTCGTCCTCGGTGTAGCCCGAGAGCCGGATCACCTCCATCCGGTCGGCCAGCGCCGGCGGGATGTTGAGGGTGTTCGCGGTGGCGACGAACATCACTTCCGACAGGTCGTACTCGACCTCGATGTAATGGTCGACGAAGGTGTGGTTCTGCTCCGGGTCCAGCACTTCGAGCAGGGCCGAGGACGGGTCGCCGCGGAAATCCATGCCCATCTTGTCCACTTCGTCGAGCAGGAAGAGCGGGTTCTTCACCGCCACCTTGGTCATGTTCTGCAGGATCTTGCCCGGCATCGATCCGATGTAGGTGCGGCGGTGACCGCGGATCTCCGCCTCGTCGCGCACGCCGCCGAGCGACATGCGCACGAACTTGCGGTTGGTCGCCTTGGCGATCGACTGCCCCAGCGAGGTCTTGCCCACGCCCGGCGGCCCGACCAGGCACAGGATCGGCGCCTTCATGCGGTCGACGCGCGTCTGCACCGCCAGGTACTCGACGATGCGTTCCTTGACCTTCTCCAGCCCGTAGTGGTCCTTGTCGAGGATGGCCTGCGCGTTCGAGATGTCCTTCGAGATCTTGGACTTCTTGCGCCAGGGCAGGTTGATCAGCGTGTCGATGTAGTTGCGCACCACGGTCGCCTCGGCCGACATCGGCGACATCAGCTTGAGCTTCTTTAGCTCGGACTCGACCTTGCGCCGCGCCTCCTTCGGCATCTGCGCCTTCTTGATGCGCTTCTCCATGTCCTCGAGGTCGGCGCCCTCCTCGCCCTCGCCGAGCTCCTTCTGGATCGCCTTCACCTGCTCGTTCAGATAGTACTCGCGCTGGCTCTTCTCCATCTGGCGCTTGACGCGCCCGCGAATGCGCTTCTCCACCTGCAGGATGTCGATTTCGGTCTCGAGCTGCGAGAGCAGGTGCTCGAGCCGCGTCTTGACGTCGATCATCTCGAGCACCTGCTGCTTCTGCTCGAGCTTGAGCGGCAGGTGCGCTGCCACCGTGTCGGCCAGCCGGCCGGCCTCGTCGATGCCGGAGAGCGAGGTGAGGATCTCCGGCGGGATCTTCTTGTTCAGCTTCACGTACTGGTCGAAGGCCGAGAGCAGCGCGCGGCGCATGGCCTCGACTTCCGGCGGCACCGCCGCCTCCGGCCCGAGCGAGATCGCGCGGCCGACCCAGTGCGAGCGCATGTCGGTGATTTCGCCGATGCGCACGCGTTCACCGCCCTCGACCAGCACCTTCACGGTGCCATCGGGCAGCTTCAGCATCTGCAGGATGCTCGACACGCAGCCGAGCTCGTACATGTCCTCGGGGCCGGGCTCGTCCTTGGCGGCGGACTTCTGCGCCACCAGCAGGATCGACTTGCCGGCTTCCATCGCGATCTCCATCGCCTTGATGGATTTCGGCCGGCCCACGAACAGCGGGATCACCATGTGTGGAAACACCACCACGTCCCGTAACGGGAGCAGCGGGTGCAGGGTGCCAGCGGGGTCTTGCGTATCGGGCATGGGGGCGTCTCGCGCGGAGTGATTCAGGAGAAGATTGCGGCGGCGCTGGTCATTTCAACCCCTCACCGATGGACGTCCCAAGCCTACACGCAAGCGCAGGTCGCCGCAACGCGGTATCCCGTGTGCGAACGAGGGAGAAGCGTCGGTAAAGGCGCGCTCTTTCAGCCGGCGCTGCCGGCCACCTTGTGCTGGTCGGAATACATCAGCAGGGGCTTGCCGTCGGCGACGATCATCTGCTCGTCGACCACCACCTTGCTGACATTCTCCAGCGTCGGAAGTTCGTACATCGTGTCCAGCAGGCAGTTCTCGAGGATCGATCGCAGGCCCCGGGCGCCGGTCTTGCGCGCAAGTGCCTTCTTCGCCACGGCATTCAGCGCGAGCGGTCGCACTTCGAGTTCCACGCCTTCCATCAGAAACAGCCTCTGGTACTGTTTGATCAGCGCGTTCTTCGGTTCGGTCAGGATCTGGATCAGCGCCGACTCGTCGAGTTCCTCGAGCGTCGCCACCACCGGCATGCGGCCGACGAACTCCGGGATCAGCCCGTACTTGATGAGGTCCTCGGGCTCGACGCTCTTCAGCAGGTCGAAGGTCGCCTTCGCGTCCTTCGGCGTGCGCAGTTCGGCGCCGAAGCCGATGCCGGTCTTCTCGGTGCGGTTGCGCACGATCTTGTCGAGGCCGTCGAAGGCCCCGCCACAGACGAACAGGAGGTTGGTGGTGTCGACCTGCACGAAGTCCTGGTTCGGGTGCTTGCGCCCGCCCTGCGGCGGCACCGAGGCCGTGGTGCCCTCGATCAGCTTGAGCAGCGCCTGCTGCACGCCCTCGCCCGAGACGTCGCGCGTGATCGAGGGGTTGTCGGACTTGCGCGAGATCTTGTCGATCTCGTCGATGTAGACGATGCCGCGCTTGGCCTTGTCGACGTCGTAGTCGCAGGCCTGCAGCAGCTTCTGGATGATGTTCTCGACGTCCTCGCCGACGTAGCCGGCCTCGGTCAGCGTGGTGGCATCCGCGATCACGAAGGGCACGTTGAGCAGCCGCGCGAGCGTCTGCGCGAGCAGCGTCTTGCCCGAGCCCGTCGGGCCGATCAGAAGGATGTTCGACTTCGCCAGTTCGACCTCGTCGTTCTTCGACAGGTGCTTGAGCCGCTTGTAGTGGTTGTAGACCGCGACCGCGAGGATCTTCTTCGCCTGGTCCTGGCCGATCACGTACTGGTCGAGGATGGCGCGGATCTCGTGCGGCGTCGGCAGGTCGGACTTGACGCCCTTGCCGCCACGGTCGGTGGCGGTTTCCTCGCGAATGATGTCATTGCACAGCTCGATGCACTCGTCGCAGATGAACACCGACGGGCCGGCAATGAGCTTGCGCACTTCGTGCTGGCTCTTTCCGCAGAAGGAGCAGTAAAGGAGTTTCTCACCCGATGAGGACTTGTCCGACATGTAAGGTCCCTCTTGTTGTGTGTCAGGCGGCCTCTCTGGAGACCAGCACCCGGTCCACGATCCCGTATTCCACCGCGGCCTCGGCCGAGAGGAAATTGTCGCGATCGGTGTCGCGCGCCACGCGCTCGACGGGCTGGCCGGTGTGCCTGGCCAGGATTTCGTTCAGCCGCTCCTTCAGGAACAGGATCTCGCGCGCATGGATCTCGATGTCCGAGGCCTGGCCCGAAAACCCGCCCATCGGCTGGTGGATCATGACGCGCGAGTTCGGCAGGCAGAAGCGCTTGCCCTTGTCGCCCGCCGCCAGCAGCAGCGCGCCCATGCTCGCCGCCTGCCCGACGCACAGCGTGCTGACGTCGGGCTTGATGAACTGCATGGTGTCGTAGATCGCAAGTCCCGCCGACACCGAGCCGCCGGGGGAGTTGATGTAGAAGAAGATGTCCTTGTCCGGGTTCTCGGATTCGAGGAACAGGAGCTGCGCGACGATCAGGTTGGCGGTGACTTCGTTCACCACGCCGACCAGGAACACCACGCGTTCCTTCAGCAGCCGGGAATAGATGTCGTAGGCGCGCTCGCCGCGCCCGGACTGCTCGATGACCATCGGCACCAGGCCGAGGCCCTGGGGCTCCGGCAGGCGCGAACTCCAGCTGAAGTCGCTCATCCCGCGCTCCCCATCAATTCATCGAACGTCATGGTCTTGTCCGTCACCTTGGCTTTCGACAACACCCAGTCGACCACGTTGTTCTCCAGCGCGAGCCCTTCCATCTCCGAAAGTCGCTCGGGCTGGGTGTAAAACCATCTTACCACCTCGTCGGGACGCTCATAGCTTTGCGCCTCCCGCTCGATCAGGCTGCGCAACTGCGCGGGCTTCGGCTGCAGGCCCTCGGCGCGTCCGAGCTCGCCGATGATCAGGCCGAGCGCCACGCGCCGGCGTGCCGTGTCCTCGAACGCGGAGGGCTCGAACGGCAGCTTCTCCATCTTCATGCCGCGCGCCTCGAGGTCCGCCTGCGCGCGCTGCACCAGTTGCTGCGTCTCCATCTCGACGAGCGACTTCGGCAGTTCGAGCGGCGTGGCGTCCATCAGCGCCTTCATCGCCTGGTTCTTCACCTGCGCATCGGTGCGCTTCTTCACCTCGCGCTCGACGTTGCCGCGGATGTCCGCGCGCATCTTCTCGATGCTGCCGTCGGCCACGCCGAGCGACTTCGCGAATTCGGCGTCCACCGCGGGCAGTTGCGGCGCCTCGACGCGCGTGACGGCGAGCGTGAACTGCGTGGTCTTGCCGGCCACCAGCGCGCTCTGGTAGTCGTCCGGGAACTTCAGGTCGAAGGCCTTCGTGGCGCCCGCCGCGAGGCCGGTGGCCGCCGCCTCGAATTCCGGCAGCATGCGGCCCTCGCCGATGACGAACGCAAAGCCCGCCGCCTTGCCGCCTTCGAACGGCGCGCCGTCGAGCATGCCCTCGAAGTCGACCGTCACGCGGTCGCCGGCCTGCGCCGCGCGCGCCGCCTCGACGAAGGTGGTGCGCTGCTTGCGCAGGATCTCGATCGTGCGATCGATCGCCGCATCGTCGACCACGACCGCGGGCCGCTCGATGGTGGCGCCGGACAGGTCGCCGCTCTTCACCTCGGGGTAGACCTCGAAGGTGGCATTGAACTCGAGCGCCTTGCCGTCGTTCGCCGCATCGGCCTTCTCGATCTTCGGGTAGCCGGCGACGCGCAGGTTCTCGCTCTTCACCACGTCGGAGAACGCGCGCTGCACCGCATCGCCCAGCACCTCGCCGCGCACCTGGTTGGCGTACTGCTTGGCGATCATGTTGAAGGGCACCTTGCCCGGGCGGAAGCCCGGCATCTTCGCGGTGCGGGCCATGTTCTTCAGGCGATCCGCCACCTGGCGCTCGACCTCCTCGACCCCAACCGACATCCTCACGCGGCGCTCCAGCGCGCCCAGCGATTCCACGTTCACAGCCATTCTCGATATTTCCTCGGGTTGCCCGCCTGCCGGCACTGGTGCGAAGGGTGGGACTCGAACCCACACGCGTTGCCGCGCTGGAACCTAAATCCAGTGCGTCTGCCAATTCCGCCACCTTCGCCGCCGAAACCTCCGGGCCGCAACCTGCGGCGCCGGCGGGGATCAGAACGACCCGCATTATACCGTCGAACGCGACCTCGCCCCGCCGCGCGTCATGCGATTCCCCTTTAGAATCAAGCAGTGTCGGTCGGCCATTACGAAAACTTCCCCGTTGCCAGCGTCCTGCTGCCCGCGCCGCAGCGCGTTCCGGTCGCCGCCATCTACCGTTTTGCGCGCGCCGCGGACGATTTTGCCGATGAAGGCGACCTGCCGGCGGCGGAACGTCTCGCGCTGATCGAGGACTACCGGGCGCGCCTCGGCGCCATCGCCCGCGGCGAGGTGCCGGCCGACCCCGGCTTCGCCGAACTCGCCCGCGTGGTGCGCGTCCACCGCCTGCCGATCGGCCTGCTGGGCGACCTGCTCGATGCCTTCAGCCAGGACGTGGTGAAGACGCGCTACGCCGACTTCGGCGAGGTGCTGGACTACGCGCGGCGTTCGGCGAATCCCGTGGGCCGGCTCCTGCTGCACCTGTTCGACGCCACCACGCCGGAGAACCTCGCCCACTCCGACGCCATCTGCACCGGCCTGCAACTGGCGAATTTCTGGCAGGACGTGGCGATCGACTGGGACAAGGACCGCGTCTACCTGCCGCTGGACGAGATGGCGCGCTACGGCGTCACCGAATCGCAGATCGCGGAACAACGCTGTGACGCGAACTGGCGCGCCCTGCTCGGCTTCCAGGTCGGGCGCACCCGCGCGCTGCTGCGCGCAGGCGCCCCGCTCGGGCGCCGGCTCCCGGGACGCATCGGCCTGGAGATCCGCGCCACGGTGCAGGGGGGCTTGCGCATCCTCGACAAGCTCGAGGCCGCCGGCTTCGACATGTTCCGGCGCCGGCCGGTGCTGCGCTGGCACGACTGGCCACTCGTGTTCGCGCACGCCCTGTGAGCACGCCGTGAGTCCGGACGCGTACTGCCAGCAGAAGGCCGCGGCGAGCGGTTCGAGCTTCTATTACTCGTTCATGTTCCTGCCGCCGCCGCGGCGGCGCGCGATCACCGCCCTGTATGCCTTCTGCCGCGAGGTCGACGACGTGGTCGACGAGGCCAGCGACCCGCAGCTGGCGGCGACCAAGCTCGCCTGGTGGCGCACCGAGGTCGGCCGGCTGTTCGAGGGCACGCCGCAGCACCCGGTGACGCGCGCGCTCGCGCCGGCGGTGGAACCCTACGGCATCACCGCAGTGCGGCTCGGCGAGATCATCGACGGCATGGAGATGGACCTGACGCAGACGCGTTACCTGGATTTCACCGGGCTCGAGCGCTACTGCTACCACGTCGCCAGCGTGGTGGGCCTGCTCGCCGCGGGCATCTTCGGCTACCGGAATCCGCGCACGCTGGAGTATGCGCGCGCGCTCGGCATCGCCTTCCAGCTGACCAACATCATCCGCGACGTCGGCGAGGACGCGCGCCGAAACCGCGTCTACCTGCCGATGGACGAGCTTCGCGCGCACGGCGTGCCCGCGGCCGACCTGCTGAACGCGCGCCACAGCGAAGCCTTCGTGACGCTGATGCGCGCGCAGGCCGCGCGCGCGCACCAGTACTACGACACCGCGCTGGCCGCGCTGCCGAACGAAGACCGGCGCGCGCAGCGCACCGGCCTGATCATGGCCGCCATCTATCGCACCCTGCTGGTCGAGATCGAACGCGACGGCTTCCACGTGCTCGACCGCCGCGTCGCCCTCACCCCCTTGCGCAAGCTCTGGCTGGCGACCCGGACCTGGTTCCGCACATGATGCGCGCGGCGGTCGTCGGCGCCGGCTATGCGGGCATGGCGGCCGCGGTGTCGCTGGCGCAGCGCGGCGTCAGCGTCACGGTGTTCGAGTCGGCGGCGGTGCCCGGCGGCCGCGCGCGCCGCGTCGAGGTCGACGGCACCGTCCTCGACAACGGCCAGCATCTCGTGGTCGGCGCCTACACCGAACTGCTCGGGCTCATGCGGGAACTCGGCGTGCCGCGCGCGGCGTTGCTGCGCCGGCCGCTGGAACTGCGCTACCTGCGCGGCTTCTCGCTGCGCGCGCGGCGCCTGCCCGCGCCGCTCGGCCTGCTGGCCGGCCTGCTCGGCGCACGGGGCGTGACGCTCGGCGAGCGCCTCGGCGCGATCCGCTTCATGGGGTCGATGCGCCGCGCCGGCTTTCGCGTGGCGCCCGATTGCAGCGTGCAGGCGCTGCTCGAGCGCCATGGCCAGCACGGCCGCATCGGCCACTACCTTTGGCGGCCGCTGTGCGTCTCGGCGCTCAACACGCCGGCGCGTTCGGCCTCCGCGAACGTGTTCCTTGCGGTGCTGCGCGATTCGCTGCTCGGCGCACCCGGCGCGAGCGACCTGCTGGTGCCGGCCACCGACCTGTCGCGGCTGTTCCCGGAGCCCGCGGCAGCGTTCGTGCGCGCCCACGGCGGCACGGTGCACCTGGGCTCGCCGGTGCGCCGCATCACGCAGGACGGCGGCTTGCAGGTCGACGGCACGGCCTTCGATGGCGTGGTGCTCGCCTGCGCGCCGCAGCACGCCGCGCGCCTGCTCGCCGACCTGCCCGCGCTCGCGCCGCTGCGCGCCGCGCTCGGTGAGTACGCCTACGAGCCGATCTACACCTGCTACCTGCAGTACCCCGCGGCCGTCGCCCTGTCGTTCCCGATGCTCGGCATGGATGCGGGCCTGGTGCAATGGGTGTTCGATCGCGGGCAGTTGAACGGTCCGCAGGGCCTGTTCGCCTGCGTCATCAGCGCGCAGGGCGACCACCAGCAACTGACGCACGAGGCGCTCGCCGAGCGCTGCCACGCGGAACTCGCCGCGCAGCTGCCGCAACTGCCCGCGCCGCGCTGGTCGCAGGTGATCGCCGAGAAGCGCGCCACCATCGCCTGCCCGCCCGGACTCGCGCGCGTTGCGCAGGCGACCGGGGTGCCGGGGCTGGTGCTGGCGGGCGATTACACCGACCCGGAGTACCCGCCGACGCTGGAGGCCGCGGTGCGCAGCGGGCTGCGTGCGGCCAATCTGTTGCGCCCCGCGCCGGCAGGGGCCTTATAGTCACTTATATGTTACTGCCGGTGCCGATTCGGCGCGGTTCCGGCGGGATCCCCGCCCCGCATGCGGGCCGTCTTTGACGGGGGTCAAGACCGGCCCTCCGGCGGGCGTCCATCATGGTTCTCGTCCCGCTTGTTCAGGAGGTGCCGAACGATGACCGTAGAAGACGTTTCCGCCATGGCACGCCATCTCTTCGAGACCCATGGCGCCAAAGCCATCGCCGAGGCCCGCCAGAAGGCCGCCGCCTTCGATGCCGCGGGCGACAAGGCACAGGCGCAGACCTGGCGACGCATCGAGACCGCGCTGCGGGAAATGCGCGGCCCGAAACAGGCCTAGCTGGCCGCTACGCGCCTAGAGGTCGCGCAGCAGCGTCACCGCCCGGTCGATGCGCTCGACCGGGATCACCTCCAGCCCGGCGATCTTCCCCTTCGGCAGGTTGGCGCGGGGCACGATGGCGCGCTCGAAACCCAGCTTGGCGGCCTCCTTCAGCCGGTCCTGACCGCGTGGCGCGGGGCGCACCTCGCCGGCCAGCCCGACCTCGCCGAACACCGCGACATTGCGCGGGATCGGCCGGTCGGACAGTGACGACACGATGGCCAGCAGCGCCGCAAGGTCCGCCGCCGGCTCGACGATGCGCATGCCGCCGACGGCGTTGACGAACACGTCCTCGCCGCTGGTGGCCACGCCGGCATGCCGGTGCAGCACCGCAAGCAGCATGGCGAGCCGGTTCGACTCCAGCCCCACGCTGAGCCGGCGCGGGCTCGGCGCCTGCGCGGTGTCCACCAGCGCCTGCACTTCCACCAGCAGCGGCCGCGTGCCCTCCAGCGTCGCCAGCACGCAGGACCCGGCGACTTCCGCCCCGTGGTGCGAGAGGAACAGCGCGGAGGGGTTGCTCACCCCGCGCAGCCCCTGCTCGGTCATGGCGAAGACGCCGAGTTCGTTCACCGCGCCGAAGCGGTTCTTCTGCGCGCGCACCAGGCGAAAGCTCGAATGCGGGTCGCCCTCGAAGTACAGCACGGTGTCGACGATGTGCTCGAGCACGCGCGGGCCGGCGATCGCGCCTTCCTTGGTCACGTGGCCGACGAGGAACAGCGCGCTGCCGCTCGCCTTGGCGTGCCGGGTCAGTTGCGCCGCGCACTCGCGCACCTGCGCCACCGACCCCGGCGCCGAGGTGAGCGCCTCGGAGTACAGCGTCTGGATCGAGTCCACCACCGCCACCTGCGGCCGCGTCTTGTCCAGCACCCCGAGCAGGCGCTCGAGCTGGATCTCGGCGAGCACCTGCACCGGCGCGGCATCCAGGCCGAGGCGGCGCGCGCGCAGCGCGATCTGCTCGACCGACTCCTCGCCGCTTGCATAGAGCGATCGTGCGCGCGGCCCGAGCGCGGCGAGCGCCTGCAAGAGCAGCGTCGACTTGCCGATGCCGGGATCGCCGCCGATCAGCACCACCTGCCCGGCCGCCAGCCCGCCGCCCAGAACCCGGTCGAGCTCGGCCACCCCGGTGGCGAGGCGTTCCTGCTCGCGCGCCGCCACCTCGCCGAGCGCGCTCGGCGCCGCGTTGCCCGGCGCAAGGCTGCGAAAGCGCGAGGTTCCGGAGCGCTCCGCCGCCGTTTCCACAAGCGTGCCGCCGCTGCCGCAGGCCGGGCAGCTGCCGAACCATTGCAGCGAACTCGCGCCGCACTCGGAACAGGCGTAGGTGGTCTTCGATCGGGCCATGGTTCAGTCGGGGTCGCGCAGCGTGGCGTGGTTCATCAACTCAGGCACAGGGTAACGCGCGCACAGGGTAACGCGCGGCGGATCATTTCGCCCACGCCGGACGCGTCTTGGCAAGAAAGGCCGCCATGCCCTCACCCGCCTCGGGCCGGCGCAGCAATCGCGCGAGCTCCGCGCTCGCCGCGTCCATCACCGCCGCATCCCCTGAGGTCGCGCAGGCGAGCGTCAGGCGCTTCACGGTCGCCAGCGCATCGGGCTCCATGCGCGCGACGTCCCCGAGCACCGCTTCAAGGGTCTGCTCGATCGACGCGTCACTCGCGCAGAGGTACTGCCCGAGGCCGAGCCGGCGCGCGGCGCGCGCGTCCAGGATGGAACCGGTCACCGCAAGGTGGCGCACCGCGCCCTCGCCGAGCCGGCGCACCAGGAACGGCAGGATCTGCGAGGGAATGAAGCCGGCGCGCGGCTCCGGGATGCCGAAGCGCGCCGAGCGCGCGAGGATCACCACGTCGGCGCAGCAGGCCATGCCGAAGCCACCGCCCACCGCCGGGCCCTCCACCACCGCGATCACCGCCTTGGGCAGGGCGTTCAGCTTCGCCAGCACGTCGCCGAACATCCGGTACTGCGCGACCAGCGGGTCCGCGCCGCTCGCGGGCTGCGGCGGCAGTTCGGACATCGCGCCGAGGTCGCCGCCCGCGCTGAAGGCGCCGCCGGCGCCGCGCAGCACCAGCGCGCGCGCCTGCGCATCCGCCGCCACGCGATCGACGGCATCGCCGATCTCCGCCATCATCGCCTGCGTCAGCGCATTGCGCCGCGCGGGCCGGTTGAACGTCAGCCGCCACGCAATGCCGTCGCGTTCGAGAAGGATGAATCGGTAGGCGTTCGCGTCGGGCATCGTGTCCTCGGGTCGCCCCTCGGGCGCCGGCGCTTATAGTAATCTGGCCCGCCGCCCCCGCGACGCGATCGCGAACTTCCGGAGACCGCCCATGCAGCTGAAGGACAAGGTAGCCCTCATCACCGGCGCGGCGCGCGGCCTCGGCCGCGCCTACGCCGAAGCCCTGGCGCGCGAAGGCGCCGCCGTCGTCGTCGGCGACGTGCGCGACTGCGCCGACACGGTGCGCGCGGTCACCGACGCGGGCGGTCGCGCCATCGGCTGCACGCTCGACGTCGCCCGGCTTGCCTCCTGCGAAGCCACGGCCGCGGCCGCGCTCGAGGCCTTCGGCCGCCTCGACGTGCTGGTGAACAACGCCGCGCTCTACGGCAACCTCAAGGGCGGGCGCTTCGACAAGCTCGACGAGGGCCAGTGGGACCGCGTCATGCAGGTGAACGTGAAGGGCGTGTGGAACTGCTGCCGCGCGGTGGTCCCGCACCTGCGCGCGCAGAAATCCGGCTCGGTGATCAACATCGCCTCGCTCGCCCCGGTCTACGGCATGCCCTTCGGCCTCGACTACTCGGTGTCCAAGGGCGCGGTGATCGCGATGACCCGGTCGCTCGCCCGCGAGCTCGGCCGCGACTGGGTGCGCGTCAACGCGGTGGCCCCCTCCGCGGTGATGACCGAGGGCACCACGGAGTACTTCGGCGACAAGCTGGAGAAGGCAGCGCAGACCATCGCCGCGGGCCAGTCGCTGCAGGGCAACCTGCAGACGGGCGACCTGACCGGCACCGTGGTCTACCTCGCCTCGGATGCAAGCCGCTTCGTCACCGGGCAGACCATCATGGTCGACGGCGGGACCGTGATGCTCTGAGGGCCTCGGCTCAGGCGAGCGCCGCGGCAAGGCGAGCGCTTGCGCGAGCCGCTCGTGGCTAAGCGAGCGCTTGCGCGAGCCGCTCGTGGAAATTGATCAGCCCGGGCTCGTTGCGGCCGTAGATCACCTCGGCCTGCAGCCCGCTCATGAAGCCGCGCTGCATCTTCTCGCCGAGCGCGAAGTCCTCGGTCTTCACCGTGCGGATCGCGAGGTCGTAATTCTTCTGCCAGTAGGCGCGCGCCTTGTCGGTCGCCGGCGGCTCGGGCGTGAACAGCGCGAACTCCACGGTGCAGCGGTCCGGCACCTCGCCGGGCAGGATGCGCCAGGTCTCGACGTGGTCGGACTGGTAGACCACGATGCTGTTCGGGAACACGCGGTAGATCGGCAGCAGGTTGGCGAGCACGTTCCACTGCGCTTCCGGGGTGTCCTTCCACGCCGCCGCGCCCGGGCGCACCATGGTGACGCGACCGTGGTCGCCGAAGGCGTCGCAGGTCGCGGTGTTGCCGAGGATCAGCGGCGCCACCGTGTTCCGGTGCAGCGCCGGCAGGTGATAGGACTCGAGGAAGGTGTCGATGCCGAACTTCCAGTTGATCGCCGGCGACATCGTCTCGGCGGCGAAGAAGTGGTAATCGGCGAAGCGGTACGCCGCGAACTCCTCGGCCAGCGCGCCGAGGTGCGCATCGATGTCGACCGTGGCGGCTTCGTCGGGCGCGAGGCGCACGAACATCATGCCGTGGCGCTCGCCCACCGGAAGGCGGCGCAGGCTGTGGCCCGCCTTGTCGACGCCGGGGAACGAAGCGGCGTCCGGAATCCCGGCGAGCGACCCGTCCAGCGCGTAGGTCCAGCCGTGGTACGGGCAGGAGAAGGCTTTCGCGTTGCCGCAGCCGCCCGCCACCGGCGCGCCGCGGTGCCGGCAGATATTGGCGAACGCGCCGAGCACGCCGTCGCGGTTGCGCGCCAGCAGCACCGGCACGCCCGCCACCTCCTCGGTGAGGTAATCGCCCGGCGCCGGCAGGCGGCACGACAGGCCCATGAAGATCGGCTGCTTCAGGAACAGGCGCTCGCGCTCGAGCCGCGCGCGCGCCGGGTCGCTGTAGGAGGCGATGGGATTGCGGTGCACGGCTGGCGCCAGCGCGGTGCTGCGCGTGTCCATGTAAGCGCGCAACTGGCGCGCCAGCGCGAGCTGGGTGTCGCGTTTCATCCTGACCTGTCCCTCAGGCCTCGAACACCGGCACCCGAGGCGCCAGGGCGGCGAGCAACTCGTAGCTGATCGTGCCGGCCTGCACGGCCACTTCGTCCGCCGGCAGGCCCTCGCCCCAGAGCGTCACCTTCGTGCCGACCCCCGCCTCCGGGAGGTCTGTGATATCCACGCACAGCAGGTCCATCGACACCCGCCCGATCACGCGCGAGCGCTGGCCGTCGACCAGCACCGGCGTTCCGGTGGGTGCGTGCCGCGGGTAGCCGTCGGCGTAGCCGCAGGCCACCACGCCGATGCGCATCTTTCCGGCGCTCTCGTAGGTGAAGCCGTAGCCGACCCGCTCGCCGGCGCGCAGCGTCTGCACGCCGACGATCTCGCTCGACAGCGTCATCGCCGGCTGCAGGCCCAGCGCCTCGGCGCTCTGGTCGGCGAAGGGCGAGGCGCCGTAGAGCATGATGCCGGGCCGCACCGCGTCGAAGCGGCTCTCCTCCGGGTAGCGCAGCAGCGCCGCCGAGTTCGCCGTCGAGCGCGGCGCCGTGAAGCTGTGGGTCAGCTCGTCGAACCAGTCGAGCTGGGCGCGCACGCCCGAGGGCCCGTCGGCATCGGCGAAATGCGTCATCAGCGTGACCGTGCGCACCTGCGGATCCTCGGACAGCGTGTTCCAGCCGTGGTTGATGTTGTCCATGACGAAGCCGAGGCGGTTCATGCCGCTGTTCACCTTCAGCCAGGCGTCGATCTGGCCGCCGAGGTCCACCGATTTCATCATCTCGATCTGCTCGACCGCATGGATCACCGGGGTCAGCGCGTATTTCTCCAGCAAGGGCAGGTCCTTCGGCTGAAAGAAGCCCTCGAGCAGCAGGATCGGCTTCTTCACCCCGGCCGCGCGCAGCTTGAGCGCGTCGATCAGGTCGAGCAGCGCGAAGCCGTCGGCGGCCTCCAGCGCCTTCGCCGCCCGCAGCAGGCCGTGCCCGTAGGCATTCGCCTTGATCACGGCCCAGACCTTCGCCGGGCCCGCGTGGCGGCGCGCCACCCCGAGGTTATGGCGCAGGGCCTGCGCGGACACCGTGGCACGGATCGGTCGCGGCATCGCTCAGCCCCCGGCCACGATCGGGATGATGCGCGACTTCGGCCGCTCGTCCATCAGGCCGAGCGCGCGCACCAGCGCCATCGTCACGCCGGTCCCGGTTTCCTCGAGCTCGGGCCAGTGTTCGCGCGCCGTCCCGATCAGCGCCCCGATGTCCTCCGGCATCTCGCGGTCTTCCTCCATCACCATGTCCTCGAGCATGCCGGGCCTGAGCTCCGGACGGAAGAGCAGCCCGTAGCCCGGCGCCTCGGTGCGGAACGCGATCCAGCGCCCGGCCTCGTCCGCGACCACCGGCGTCTGTCCCGCGCCGAGCCCGGCGCGTCCGTTGACCAGCACCAGCACCCGTCGCCCGTGCACCGCCTGCGCCACCGGATCGTCCGCATCGAGCGCGACGGCCCGGGTGAAGTACGCATCCTGCCAGGGCTCGATCGAGAGCGTCGCCCCGCCGGCGGCGGCGAGCACGTGCGCGCCCCCGCCCAGGCCGATCACCGGGCGGCGCGCGCGCGCGAAGGCGCGCACCAGGCGGATCTCCGCCTCCACCCAGGGACAGCGCATGCGGTCCGCCACCGGGTACGCGGCGCCGAGCAGCCAGAGCGCGTCGAAGCGCGTGGGCGTGCCGGCGACGTCGTCGCCCGCCACCGTGCGCACGTAGCTGAAGCCGATGCCGCGCGCCTCCCAGTGCGGCTCGAGCGCGCCGAAGAACTCGGAGAACGTGTGCTGGACGGCGAGGAAGCGCGGCACGCCGGGCGTGCTCAGACGGTGGAGGTCGCCGCGAGCCGCCCCTTGGCGAACTCGATGAAGGTGTTCACCAGGCGCGAGCGGAATTTTTCCTTCGGGTAGACCACCGACAGCTCGCGCAGCAGACGCGGCGCGAGCGGCACGCGCACCAGCCGGCCGAGCGCGACCTCGCCGGCGACCGTGGTGTGCGACATGATCGCGTAGCCCAGGCCGGTGGCCACCAGCCCCTTCAACGCCTCGGGACTGCCGAGTTCCATCACCACGTTGAGCGACTCCGGGCCGATGCCCGCCTTCTGGAAGAAGCCGTCGGTCACCTCGCGCGTCCCGGAGCCCGACTCGCGGCTGATGAAGGGGTACTGCACCAGCTGCTTCGCGCTCGCCGACTTCAGGCGCGCGAGCGGGTGCGAGGGCGCGCAGACCACCTGCAGTTCGTCCTCGCAGACCAGGTCCGCGGCCACGGCGGACTGGTGCGAGGGCGACTCGATGAAGCCGACGTCCAGCGTGTGTTCCGCGACCCGGCTTTCCACCGTTTCCGAGTTGCCGACAATCAGCCGCGGCAGCACCTTCGGGTACTGCGACTTGAACTCGCCGAGCACCCGCGGCAGCATGAACTCGGCGATCGTGGTGCTGGCGCCGATCATCAGCAGGCCCGCCACCTCGCCGGTGAGTTCCTTCAGCCGCGTATCGAGTTCCGCCGAGAGTGCAAGGATGCGCTCGGCGTACTCCAGAACCACGCTGCCCGCAGGGGTCAGCGAAATCCGCCCGTGGCCGCGCTCGAACAGCCGGGTGTTGAAGTATTCCTCCAGCTGCTTGATCTGGAAAGTCACCGCCGGCTGCGTCATGAACAGCGCCTCGGCCGCCTTGGTGAACGAAAGCTGCTTCGCCACCGCGTGGAATACCTGGAGTCTGCGATCCGCCATGGTCGTCGATCAGTCGCCTGAATCGGGGTGACAAGGAATTTCATTGAAGCATAATCTGCGGTCCAAGGGTAGTTTATGGGGTCATGTCGGACGCTTGGAAACGCATCGATCTGGAGGGCGGCGGGCTGCAGGCCGCGAACCGTGCGCTGCACGCCCGCCTGAAGCGGCGCGACCGCGCCTGGCTCGCCTGGCTCGGCTTTCCGCTCGGCCTGCACCGCGCCTACCTCGACGACAGGCGCGGAACCTGGGCCTGGCGCGTGGCCACGCTGGGGGTGCTCGGGCTCGCCTGGTTCGAGCCGCATGCCGCGCTCGGCGCGGCGGGCGTGCTGCTCGCGATCGCGCTGGTCGAGCTTGCGCTGATCGAGCGCCGGGTCATCGCGCGCAACAAGGCGCTGCGCATCGAGGCCTGGCTGCGACCTGCGCCGGGCGCACCGGCGGGCTTTCGCGGCCACTACACCGAAGCCGCCGGCGAGGACGCCGCGGCGCCGGGATCGCGCGCGCCCTCGTTCGCCGAGCAGGAACGCATGCTCGCGGCCATCGCGCGGGAGAAAAAACGCCGTAGCGAGTAAGGGCATGCTATAACGCGCCCCGCCATGAACCTCGGTTTCTACATCATCATGGCGGCGCAGTTTTTCTCGTCGCTCGCCGACAATGCGCTGCTGGTGGCCGCCATCGCGCTGCTGATGGCGTCCGACGCGCCGGCGTGGCTCACGCCCTACCTCAAGTTCTTCTTCGTCGCCTCCTACGTGGTGCTCGCGCCCTACGTCGGCGCCTTCGCCGACCGGCTGCCCAAGGGCCAGGTCATGTTCATCTCGAACACGATCAAGATCGCCGGCTGCCTGCTGATGCTGTTCGAGGTCAACCCGCTCGCGGCCTATGCGCTGGTCGGCCTCGGCGCCGCGGCGTATTCACCCGCGAAGTACGGCATCCTCACCGAGTACCTGCCGCACCACAAGCTGGTGATCGCCAATGGCTGGATCGAGGGCCTGACGGTCGCCTCCATCATCCTCGGCACGGTGCTCGGCGGCGTGCTGATCCACGCCTCGGTCTCGAACGTGGTGCTGTCGTTCGACCTGCCGCACATCGACACCGGCATCGACACCGCGTCGGAAGCGGCCATCGCGATCATCGTCTTCGTCTACGCGCTCGCGGCGATCTTCAACCTGTACGTGCCGCGCACCGGCGTGACGCTCAAGCCGCTGCCCGCCCACCCCTGGGACACGCTGACCGACTTCGCGCGCTGCGTCCTCAGCCTGTGGAAGGACCGGCTCGGCCAGATCTCGCTCGCGGTGACGACGCTGTTCTGGGGCGCCGGCGCGACGCTGCAGTTCATCGTCATCGAGTGGGCGCGGGTGGCGCTGGCGTTCGACCTGTCGAAGGCCGCCATGCTGCAGGGCGTGACGGCGCTCGGCATCGCCATCGGCGCCGTGGCCGCCTCGATGCGGGTGTCGCTGGACCATGCGGTGCGGGTGATCCCGCTCGGCATCGCCATGGGGCTGATCGTCATCTTGATGGTGTTCGTGACCTCCGTCTGGGCGGCGGTGCCGCTGATGATCCTGATCGGCGGGCTGGCGGGCTATTTCGTGGTGCCGATGAACGCACTCCTGCAGCATCGCGGCCACCACCTGGTCGGCGCCGGGCGCTCGATCGCGGTGCAGAACTTCAACGAGAATGCCTCCATCCTGCTGATGATCGCGATCTACTCTCTGTTGCTCGGCGCGGGCCTGTCGATCTACACCGTGATCGCGCTGTTTGGCCTGTTCGTCGCGGGCACCATGACGGCGGTGCTGCTGTGGTTCCGCTACAACCGGCGCGTGCACGAAGCCGAGGTCGAGCGCCTGCTCGCGTTCGCCCGCGCCGAAGACACCCACCCGCGCTAAAGTCAGTACAAGAGGGGCTTCGCCTCCCCTCGTGCTCCCCCGTGTACGAGGGATGTCGTTGCCCCTGTGAATGCCACGGGCGTTGATTCAGGCGTCGGGAAGGCGCGCCCCGCGCCGCTCGAGGCCGGCGGCGCGCAGGGTGCCTTCGCGGCGCGTCAGCCACCAGCCGTACTGCTGCGGCCAGAGCGCGTACTCCGGGTCGGCGCCGAGTTCCTGCGCCGCGTGCACCGCCCAGTTCGGGTCGTAGAGCGCCTCGCGCGCAACCGCGATAAGGTCGGCGCGCCCGGCGGCGAGCGCGCCTTCCGCCTGCGCCGCGGTGAGGATCAGGCCGACCGCCATGGTGGCGATGCCGGCCTCGGCCCGCACCCGCTCGGCGAAGGGCAACTGGAAGCCGGGCGTGCGCTTGAGCGTCACCTTCTGCGCCGCGGTGGCCGACCCGGCGATGCCGCCGGAGGAGCAGTCCACCACGTCGATGCCTGCCGCCTTCGCTGCCTTGGCGAAGGCCACGGTGTCCTCGAGGCCCCAACCGCCCTCGACATCGTCGATCGAGGAGCAGCGCACGAATACCGGCAGTTCCGCCGGCCAGGCAGCGCGCACTTCGGCCAGCACCTCGAGCGGAAAGCGCATGCGGTTCTCCAGGCTGCCGCCGTAG
>DATCYZ010000125.1:0-5261 GCA_036526195.1 Burkholderiales bacterium | reverse complement strand
GCGGCCCTGCGACATCACCGCCACGTGGTCGCAGATCTGCGCCGCGACGCGCAGGTCGTGCGTGATGAAGAGCATCGCCAGGTTGAGGCGGTTGCGGATGTCTTCCAGCAGCTCGAGCACCTGCGCCTGCACCGACACGTCCAGCGCGGAGACCGCCTCGTCCGCGATCAGCAGCTCGGGCGCCTGGGCGAGGGCGCGCGCGATGCAGATGCGCTGGCGCTGGCCGCCGGAGAACTGGTGCGGATAGCGACCGAGCGAGGCCGGATCCATGCGCACCAGCTCCATCAGCTGCCGCGCGCGTTCGACCGCCTTGTCGCGGGACACGCCGTAGTTGACCGGGCCCTCGATGATCGCCTCGAGCACCGTGCGGCGCGGGTTGAGCGAGCGGTACGGGTCCTGGAACACGATCTGCACCCGGCGCCGCAGCGGCCGCAGCTCGCCCGCCGACATCTTGGCGATGTCCTGGCCGTGCAGGCGGATCTCGCCGGAGGTCGGATCGATGAGCCGGATGATGCAGCGCGCGACGGTCGATTTGCCCGAGCCGGATTCGCCGACGATGCCGAGCGTCTGGCCGCGGCGCAGCTCGATCGAGACGTCCTCCGCGGCACGCACCTCGCGGCGGTGGCCGAACCAGCCGCGGTCGACATAGGTCTTGCACAGCTTGACGGTGCGCAGCACCGGCTCGGAAGCGCCTTCGGCGCTGCGTCCGTGCGGCTGCAGCGTCGGCACCGCGCCGATCAGCATCTTGGTGTAGTCGTGGCGCGGGCGCTTGAGCACCTCGTCCTTGGCGCCCATCTCGACCAGCTCGCCGAGGCGCAGCACCGCGACGCGGTGCGCGATGTCGGCGACCACGCCGAAATCGTGGGTGATGAACAGCACGCCGGTGCCGTGCCGCTTCTGCAGCTCGCGGATCAGCACCAGGATCTGCGCCTGCGTGGTGACGTCGAGCGCCGTGGTCGGCTCGTCGGCGATCAGCAACGCCGGCTCGAGCACCAGCGCCATCGCGATCATGATGCGCTGGCGCTGGCCGCCGGAGAGCTGGTGCGGGTACGAAGCGACGATGCGCTCGGGGTCGGGGAGGGCGACCTCGCGGACGATGTCCAGGATCTTCGCGCGGCGCTTGTCCGGGGAGAACTGCGTATGCTCGCGCAAGACCTCGTCGATCTGGTCGCCGCAGGTCATCACCGGGTTGAGCGCGGTCATCGGCTCCTGGAACACCATCGACATGCGCATCGCGCGCAGCTCGCGCAGCCGCTCCGGGCTCGCGCCCGCGATGTTCTCGCCCTCGAGCAGGATCTCGCCGCCGGTCACCGGCAGCGCTGCCGGCAGCAGGCCCATGATGGCCTGCGCGATGACCGACTTGCCGGAGCCGGACTCGCCCACCAGGCAGACGATCTCGCCGCGGTCGACGGAGAACGAGACGCGCGCGGCCGCCTCGCGCCGGTCGCCGCCGGTGGGCAGCGCGATGGTCAGGTTCTTGACTTCCAGAACACTCATACGCGTTTGGCCATCTTCGGATCCAGCGTGTCGCGCAGCCCGTCGCCGAGGATGTTCACTGCGAGCACCGTGATCGCCAGGAACACGCCCGGGATGAAGATGTTGTGCGGGAACTCGATGAACTGGCGCCGGCCCTCGGCCATGATGTTGCCCCAGGTCGGGATGTCGGACGGCAGCCCCACGCCGAGGAACGAGAGGATCGCCTCGACCAGGATCGCGGAGGCGCAGATGTAGGTGCCCTGCACCACCAGCGGCGCGATGGTGTTCGGCAGGATGTGGCCGAACATGATCTTCCAGGTCGGCGTGCCGAGCGCCACCGCGGCTTCGACGTAGGGCTCCTCGCGGATCGACAGCACCAGCGAGCGCACCAGCCGCGTGACGCGCGGAATTTCCGGGATCGAGATCGCGATGATTACCGTGACGAGACTGCCGCGCCACATCGCCACCAGCGCGATGGCGATGAGAATGGCGGGAATCGCCATCAGCCCGTCCATGAAGCGCATCAGGATGCCGTCCAGCCAGCGGAGGTATCCGGCGGAGAGCCCGCACAGGATGCCGAACGCGAGCGACAGCAGCGCCGCGAGCAGGCCCACGATCAGCGACACGCGCGTGCCGTACATCACGCGGCTGTAGATGTCCCGCCCGAACGAATCCGAGCCGAAGACGAAGGTGTGCTTGATGTATTCGCCGTCGAGCGTCGTGATCTCGCCGGTCTTGCCCGGCACCAGGTCGCGGCTCGCCGCGTCGAACAGCGTCGGGTCCACCGTGCCGAGCAGCGGCGCCGACACCGCCACCAGCACCAGCAGCGCGAGCACCGTGCCGCCGATGCGCACCGACCAGTTGCGGCGTACGCGCCGCCAGGCATCTTCGTGCGATGCGACGTTGGCGGTCTCGACCGACTGTGCCTGCAGGTCCATCAGTAGCGGATGCGCGGGTCGAGGAACACGTAGGAGAGGTCCACCGCCAGGTTGACCCCGACGTAGACCAGCGAGAAGAACAGGATCACGCCCTGGATGGTCGGGAAGTCGCGGGCCAGCACGGCGTCCACGGTGAGCCGCCCGAGGCCGGGGATCGCGTACACGGTCTCGGTCACCACCACGCCGCCGACCAGCAGCGCGATGCCGATGCCGATCACGGTGACGATCGGCACCGCGGCGTTGGCAAGCGCGTGCCGGATCAGCACCTGTGCCTCGCGCAGGCCCTTGGCGCGCGCGGTGCGGATGTAATCCTCGCCCAGCGCCTCGAGCACCGAGGCGCGCGTCACGCGCGCGATGAGCGCGATGAAGATCACCGACAGGGTGAGCGAGGGCAGGATGAGGTGCTGCACGTAGGGCCAGAAGCCGTCCGCGAGGCGCTTGTAGCCCTGCACCGGCAGCCAGCCGAGCTTCACCGACACGATCCAGATCAGGATGTAGGCCAGCACGAACACCGGGATGGAGAAGCCCATCACCGAAAAGCCCATCAGCGCGCGGTCAAACCAGCCGCCGAAGCGCCAGGCGGCGATCACGCCGAGCGGCACCGACACCAGCACGGCGATCACGATGGTCAGCGCCGCGAGCGACAGCGTCGGCTCGAGCCGCTGGCCTATGAGGCTCGTCACGCTCTGCTTGTAATAGAACGAATCGCCCAGGTCGCCGCTGAACAGATGCCCCACCCAGATACCGAACTGCACCGGGATCGGCCGGTCGAGGCCGAGGCTGGCGCGGATCTGGGCGATCTGGTCGGTGCTCGCGGCGTCGCCGGCGAGGATTGCCGCCGGGTCGCCGGGCGTCAGGCGCAGCAGCAGGAACACCAGCACGGCCACGATGACGAGCACCGGGACGGTGGCGAGGATGCGTCGCGCGATGAAGTTCAGCATGGGCGAAAAAAAGAACGGCTCCGCGACCCGGGCCGGGCGGGAGCCGTCGCCTCGCTCAGCGCCGCGTCAGTTCTTCTTGATGTTCCAGTACACGTTGGCGAGCCCCGAGGAGATCAGGCCCTCGACGTTCGGCCGCACCGCCACCGGCTGCACGTACTCCCCGAGCGGGGCGTGCGTGGCGATGCCGAACGCCTCGGACTGGATCGCCTGCGCGAGCTGCTTCTTCTTCGCCAGGTCGGTCTCGCGCATGAACTGCCCGCGCAGGTCCTGGAGCTTCGGCCCGTCGGGCCAGCCGAACCAGCCCGACTTCTCGCCGCGCGCATCGAGCGCCGCGTTGTTGATCGGGTTCCAGATGTCCGGCGCCACCCACGCGGTGCAGAACATGTTCCAGCCACCGGCCGTCGGCGCGTCCTTCTTGGCGCGGCGCGACACCAGCGTTTGCCAGTCCATTGCCTGCAGGTCGACCTTGAAGCCGGCCTGGCGCATCAGCTGCCCCGCGACCTCGGGCAGCTTGTCGATCGAGAGCAGGTCGGTGGGCTTCATCAGCACGATCGGCGTGCCGTCGTAGCCCGACGCCTTGAGCAGGTCCTGCGCCTTGCGCATGTTCAGCTTCATGATGTCCGCGCCCGCGCTGCTCGCGTACGGCGTGCCGCAGGTGAACATCGAGTCGCAGGGCTTGAACAGCTCGCCCACGCCGACCTGCGCCTTGAGGAACGGGCGCTGGTCGAACGAAGCGAGCGCCGCGCGCCGCACCTCCGCCTTGTTGAACGGCGGGTGCAGGTGGTTGAAGCGGCACATGTACTGCAGGCCGACGGCGGGCTTGACCACCTTGACGTTCTTGTCCTTCTTCAGCGTCTCGTAGTGCTCGAAGGCGAGCGCCTCGATGATGTCCACCTCGCCCTTGGAGATGGCGTTGGCCTGCGCCTGCGCGTCGCGCAGCGCGAGGTTCCACTCGACGCGGTCGACGTAGACGCGCTTGCCGCCGGCGGTGCCGGAGGCCGGCTCCTTGCGCGGCTGGTACTTCGGGTTCTTCAGGTACACCGCGCGGTCGCCCGGCTTGAACTCGTCGCGCTTGAAGATGTAGGGACCCGATCCGGTGTAGTCGTCGATCTGCTTGAAGGGATCGGTCTCGGCGACGCGCTTGGGCATGATGAACGGCACGTTGGACGAGGGTTTGCCGAGCGCCTCGAGCACGAAGCCGCAGGGCTCGCGGAGGAAGATGCGGAACGTGTCCGCCGCCGGCGCGTCCATGCGCTCGACGAAAGTCATCAGCGCCACGCCCATCGCGTCGCGCTTGCCCCAGCGCGCGAGCGACGCCACCACGTCCTCGCCGGTCACCGGCGCGCCGTCGTGGAACTGCAGGCCCTTCCTCAGCTTGAAGGTCCACAGGCGGTGGTCGGGCGACTCGGTCCAGCTCTCCACCATCTGTGGCTGCACCTGGCTCTTCTCGTCGGTGCCAAAGAGCGTGTCGTAGATCATGTAGCCGTGGTTGCGGCTCATGTACGCCGTGGTCCAGACCGGATCGAGGATCGCGAGGTTCGAGTGCGGTACCACGCGCAGCACCTTGTCCTGGGCGGAGACGGAGAACGCGGCGCTGGCCGCGGTCAGCAAAACAAAGGCGAGGATCTTGCGGTTCATGCGGGTATCCTTTGCGCTCGGATTGGCAAAAACAGGTTAGCAGGCCATGGCACGCATCGCAATCGGCGGTTTCCAGCACGAAACGAACACCTTCGCGCCTTCGCCGGCGGACTACGCCGCGTTCGAGGCGGGCGGCGGCTGGCCCGGCGTGCAGTACGGCGAGCCCCTGTTCGGGGCGGTGGCCGGCGCCAACATTCCGGCCGCGGGCGCGATCGACGCGCTGCGCGCCGCGGGCCACCGGCTCGTCGGCACGGCCTGGGCGGCCGCC
>DATCYZ010000124.1:0-25637 GCA_036526195.1 Burkholderiales bacterium | reverse complement strand
GCCGCGCGCGCGCTTCGACCTCGTGCTGCGCGCGCTGCTGGTGGCGGGCGTGGTGGTCGGCACCACGGTGGCCGGACGGGTCTTCGGGCCGTCGGTGACCGGCGTGCTGGCCACCTACCCGGTGGTGTTCACCACGCTGGTGGTGATCCTGCAGCCGCGCTGCGGCGGGCCGTTCACCGCCTCGGTGCTGGTCACCGGGCTGAAGGGGCTGGTGGGGTTCGGGTTCTCGCTGGTGGTGCTGCACCTCGCGGCGTCGTACCTGAGCGCGACCGCCGCCCTGCTGATCGCGCTCTTCGTCGCGGTGGGGTGGAACGGGGTGCTGCTGCTGTATCGCAGGGGCTCTGCTGCCCCGGGACCGCGGTAGTGGGAGAGCAGCAGAACCGGATCGCCATTACTCCGACTTGTCGGGCTTGGCAGCCTCGACGAACGGCAAACGCGCCCGGCCCTTGACCGCAGTCGGACCCGCGCCGCCGGCCCCCCGGATGTATCGCTTCGATTCATCGACGTAGGGTTGGTAGGCCCAATTCGGATACCGACCGGAGCGCTCGGCCACTTGCGCGATGTAGGCGCGGCGCTTCTGACTGGCGAGGATCTCGGCATGCACCGTGTCGGGATCCCAGTTCATCATGGCGTGGGCGTGAAGCCGCGACTGGACTTCGGCCACTTGGGGCTGCCCCGCGAGATCGCGCAGCTCGTCGGGATCGTCCTTGAGATTGAAGAACATGGGCGGCAGGCCGCGTGTGAACACGTACTTGTAATGCCCTTCGCGCACCATGCGCGATGCAGCGCACACTCCCTCGGAACTGTATTCCGAGACCACCATCCGGTCCTCGCCCTGGTCGTTACCTGACAGCAACGGCAGCAGCGAGGTGCCATCGAGTCGATCCGCCGCTTCCGGGGGGGCATTCTCAGTCGCGAAATCGAGAAACGTCGGCAGCAGATCGACCAGCGACACATGCGCGCCGATCCGGCGCGGCGCGATTCCCGGGCCCGCGATGATCAACGGTACCCGTGCCGACCCTTCATAGAAGCTCTGCTTGAACCACATGCCGCGCTCGCCGAGCATCTCCCCATGGTCGACCGCGAACACCACGAACGTGTCCTGCCCAAGGCCCGTCGACTCGAGCACGTCGAGAATGCGCCCGACCTTGTCGTCGATGTAGCTCACCATGCCGTAGTAGGCGTGCCGGGCGTTGCGAACATGCGTCTCCGTGACGGTGTACAGGTTCTGCGCGTGGGCAACATGCAGCCACTGACTGTGCGGGTCAAGCTGCTCGTAGGGAATCGGAGCGATGCGCGGCGCGTCGATTTCGTCGTCCCGATACAGATCCCAGTGCGCCTGTGAGGTGACGAACGGCGGATGCGGGTGGGTGAACGAGATGGTCAGGAAGAACGGGCGCTCAGCAGGTGCGCGCGCGAGGTCATAGAGCTTCTGGATGCCGTGGTACTCGACCTCGTCGTCGTAGTCTATCTGGAGGCTGCGTACGCAAGGGCCCGATTCGACCACCGGGCGCATGCTCACGCCGGTGGGCCGATAGGCCGGGCCCTTGAGGAAGTCCGGTGTCCAGGAGAAATCGGAAGGATAGATGTCGGTGGTGAGGCGTTCTTCGAATCCGTGCAGTTGGTCGGCGCCGATGAAATGCATCTTCCCGCAGAGCGTGGTGCGGTAGCCCAGCCCGGTCAGGTAATGCGCCATCGTCGGGATCGAGCTCGGGAATTCCGAGGCGTTGTCGTAGGCGCCGATCGAGTGCGGCAGGCGCCCGGCGAGCATCGAAGCGCGCGAAGGCGCACAAATCGGGAAGTTGCAGTAGGCACTGTCGAACACCGCCGAACGCGCCGCGAGGCGGGTCAAGTGGGGTGCGCGGACCACGGGGTGTCCGTAGCAGGGCAACGCCTGCGCGGCCAGCTGGTCGGCCATCACCAGCAGGATGTTCGGTGCTCTCTTCATTGTTCCGGCACGTCCAGGCCGAGGCGAACAAACGCCTCGGGCGGCGCTTCGTTCTTCCGCATCAGTTCGCCCATCAGTCGAAGGAAGCGCGCTTCGATCGCAGTGTCCCGAAACGGGTGTTGCTGCTCGGGATCCTTGTCGAGATCGTAGAGCACGGTGGTGGTGTCTTCATACCCGCCGCCCTGGCCAATGTGCCCGACGGGCTGTCCCTTGAGATTCCGTCGCGCGGGAACCTTCAGCAGGGGAACACCCTGCGTAAAGGCGAAGTCGTTAACCAGCGTGGCCTGTCTGAGTTCTTCGATTGGGAAGAGCGACTTCTGGTGCATCGGCATGAGGGTGTACTCGTACAGGTCCTGCCTGGACATGTCTTCGGGGTAGCGGAAGTAAGTGTAGCGGCCGTCGGTGATGTTGGTCCCCGCGCCGAACATGCCATAGAGCGCCGCTTCGCGCACCGCGCGGTCTTCCTCCATCATCGGCAGAAGTGAGTGACCCTCGACGGTGGCGGGCGGTGAGATGCCGAACAGTTCGAGCAGCGTCGGCATGATGTCCGTGGTGTGCGTGAGGGCGCGCCTGCGCTGGCCCGCCTTCCCGGCGAGTCCCGGGTGGTACATCAGCAGCGGAATATGCGCGATCTCGTTGAAGAACGGCATGCGGTTCTTGCCCCACCAGTCGTGCTCGGCCAGCAGGAAGCCGTGATCCGTCGTCAGGACGACCGCGGTGTCCTTCCACATGTCGTGCCGGTCGAGGTAGTCGAGCAGCCGGCCGAAGTACTCGTCGCACATGCTCAGCAGCGCGGCATAGTTCGCGCGTAGTTCGGCGACTTCGAGGGCGTTCTCTTCGTTTCGCTTGTAGCGCGGCCAGTCGAGGATCGGGCCGGTATAGCCGCTCGGGTAGCGTTCGCGAAAGCGTGCCGGTGCGTGAAACGGCTCATGGGGGTCGAAGCATTCCAGGTGCAGCAGCCAGTTGTCCGCGTCCCGGTTGCGGTCGAGAAACTCGAAGCCGGAGGCAAAGGTTCGCGGACAACAGAATTCCTCCTCCGTCTTCATGAATTCCCGGTTGATCATCGATTGGAGCCGGCCGTCGCCCGGCCCGGTCGGGTTCTGCAGCGCGTGGTACATCTGCCGGAACCGTTCGATGGGCGGCTGCACCATGGCCTTCCACTTGTCCCACTCCTGGCCGCGGATGAAGTCCCATGAGGAATAGCGGTTGTGATAAGTCGCGCCGCCGTCTTCCCAGTAGTGATAATGGTCCGAGACCAGGTGCGTGTAGACGCCGGCCGCGCGCAGGATCTCGGAGAACGACTGATCGAAGGGCTCGAGCGCGCCCCAGCTGCGGTGCAGGAAGTTGAGCCGCCCGGTGTGCATGTCGCGCCGCGCGGGCATGCAGGGCAGGCTGCCTACGAAATGGGTATCGAAGGTGACCGCGCGCTCGGCAAAGCGCGCGAAATGCGGCGTGTCGACGTGCGTGCCGCCGTAGCACTGCAGCGCCCCGCGCACGAGGGAGTCGTACAGGACGAAAATGACGCGCACGGGGCGTTCTCCGGTTCTGCGCCGGTGCGCGGCTGCGCACCGGCGGGACAGCGAGCGATCAGTTGACCTTGATGTTCGCTTTTTTCACGACCGCCTGCCAGCGCGCCAGGTCCGTTTTCATCAGCGCTGCGAAGGCCTCGGGAGAACTGTCGCTTTCGACGTCCATGGCCTGCCGCTCAAGGGCGGTGCGCACATCCGGATTTTCGAGCGCCTTGCCGATGGCGGCGGCAAGCCGCTCGACGATCTCCTTCGGGGTGCCGGCCGGTGCGAAATAGCCGAGCCACTGGCTCGCCTTGAAGTCCGGGTAGCCGGCCTCGGCCATGGTCGGAACGTTCGGCACCAGAGCGGAGCGCTTGCCCGCAGTAATCGCCAGTGCCGTGACCTTGCCGGCCTTGATCTGCGGCAGTGCGACGGTGGCGTTGGCGAAATGGAACGTCACGCGCCCGGCGATCTGGTCGTTCATCGCGGGCGGCGCGCCCTTGTAGGGAACGTGCACGACGTCGATCCCGACTTCGCTACGGAACATTTCGGCGGCGAAATGCGCCGGCGAGCCGTTGCCAGCGGAGGCGTACGTGAGCTCGCCGGGCTTGGACTTCGCCAGCGAAACGAGATTGTTGACCGACGAAAGCTTCAGCCCCGGGTAGGCCACCAGGATCGAGGGCGCCCAGGCAACGACGCGGATGGTGGAAAAAGCCTTCGAGACGTCGACGGACATCTTGCGTCCGAGCGCCGTATTCATGTTGAGCGCGGTCGAGGTCAGCAGCAGCGTATAACCGTCGGGGTCCGAGCGGGCAACGATGTCCGCGCCGATCATTCCGCCCGCGCCGGGCTTGTTCTCGATGATGATCGTCTGACCCAGCTCGGCCTGGACCTTCTCCCCGATCACGCGACCCGCGATGTCCACGATTCCGGAAGGCGGCCAGGGGACGACGACCTTGATGGGCTTGTCGGGGTACGCCTGTGCGCCGACATTCAGGCTTGCCGCGAGCAGGAGCGCTCCGGCGGCGCCAATAAACGGATTCTTGAGCGTTGACATGAAATACCTCCTCGATGGATTCCGGCTGGACTAGGACCTGCCCAGGGTCGCGATGATCGCGCGTGGCTTGCCTCGACCCGGCGGGACAGGGAGAGTCGGAAGGTCGACGGCCAAGGTTGTGCCGGCACCTGCCCTGTCATGGCGCCCGGAGTTGCCGCCGTCGCCCTAATTTCTAATGTCCTATTGATAGTACATTATTGCCGGCACCCCTGTCGACCGGCGCGGGTGGGGGGCGTCCGTGCCGCCCCGCGCGGGGTTACGGCCCGATGCGCCGCGTCTCGCCGTGCCGCACGACAAAGAACGCGCCCTCCGCCACCCCGAGCCTCGCGCGCGCCTCGGCGCGCTTCTTCGGCGGCTCGTCCATGTCCTCGTCGGACAGGGCGTAGAACGTGCCCCAGTGAATGCCGAGGGAGCGTTTGGCCTTCACGTCCAGGTGGATGCGCACCGCCTCGTCGGCGTCGATGCGCGGCAGCGCGTCGAGCACGGGCACCGGCGGCACCACGCGCCGCGGGCCGGCAAAGGGCACCGGCGAGGCGTATTCGGAGAACTGCGGGTCGGTGAGGATGTACAGGCCGCCTAGGCGCAGGTACAGCGTGGCGTGCCCGATCCAGGTCACCGAGGGGTTGGCGATCGCTGCCGGCGGCGTGTGCGCGGTCTGGAAGGGCCAGCCGCCCTCGGGCTGGCGCGGCAGGCCCTTTTGCGGCCGCTCCCATTGCCACGCCTAGAAGCTGCCCTTTGCGGGATGCGGATAGTTGTTGCGGAAGCCCTCGGCCGTGTGGTGGCGCCGGGCCGGGTCGACGTGCGGCGCGGCGGTGACGCAGGCGGCAACGGCGAGCGCGGCAATGGCTAGGGGCAGGGTGCAGTGCATCGATGTGCCGCAGGGGCCCTCAGGCAAGCAGGTTCATGTCCAGTCGTATGAAATCGCCGCGGTAGGCGAGTTCCCCCAGATAGAGGACGGTGCCGTCCGGCGCGCAGAACACCCGGCGCACCTCGGCCACCGGGGCATTGACCGAAATGTTGAGCGCCTGCGCGGTCTCGGCCCCGGCGGTGCCGATGGTCAGGCTCTGGCGTGCCGAGGCGATCCTCACCTGCGGCAGGTCCATCAGCACCGGGATGACCGTCTCGGTGCGAAAGCGCTTCGGCGCGAGCCGGAAGACGCGCTCGTCGAGGTACGCCGAGATCACCGAGTTGAACTGTCGGTCGCTTGCGTGGATGCGGCGCAGGAAGTGGTACTTCGGCGCCGGCGTGCCGTCGGCGGGTTCGAGCCGTGGCACGGCCGTGCCCTCCGCGATCGGCACCAGGCGCGGAGCGAGCGTGCGGTAGAGCTCGGCGAGCTTCTTCAGGGAGGTCTCGACCTGCATGCGCGGATGCGTCGGCGGCTTCGCGCGCACGAAGGTCCCACGCCCCTGCTCGGGCGAGAGCAGGCCCTCGGCCTTGAGCAACTGGATGGCCTGGCGCACCGTGATGGAGGCGACCCCGAACTCCTCCGACAGGGCGGGCAGGGTGGGAATGCGCGCGCCCACCGGCCAGGCCTCCTTGACGATGCGCTCGCGCATCACGTCGGCGACCTGCGTGTAGAGCGGGCTTGCGCTGTGGTCGAAAAAGCGTGCCATCGAGGGCGGTTGACAAGTCTGTCTAAGGTTATGATGATGCTAACACTGCGCGGTCCGCGCAGCCGCAACGTCCTGGAGGGGTCCGATGCGCGCCTTTGCCCGATTCGCCTGTCTTATTGCGCTGTGCCTCGCCGTGCCCGGCACGGCGCTCGCCCAAGCCTACCCGTCGAAAGTGGTGCATCTGATTGTCCCCTATCCCCCGGGCGGCGTGGTGGACATCACCGGCCGCCTGCTGGCCGACCAGCTGGGCAAGGTACTCGGCGGCAACGTCATCGTCGAGAACAAGCCCGGCGCCGCCGGCATGATCGGCGCGACGGCGGTGGCACGCGCGCCCGCCGACGGCTACACGATCCTTCTCTCGGGCGCTGCGACGCACGCTTTCGCGCCGTCGCTGTACAAGGAGATGCAGTACGACCCGGTGAAGGACTTCGCCCCGATCACCCAGCTCGTCGAGGGACCGCTCGCCCTGGTCGTGAACGCCGCCTCGCCGGTGAAGGACCTCGCCGGTTTCGTCGAGATGCTCAAGGCGAAGGGAAACACGCTGAACTACTCGGCCAACGGCAACGGCACCTATCCCCACCTCTCGGTGGAACTGCTCAAGCAGATCCTCGACGTGAAGCCAGTGCACGTCACCTACAAGGGCGGCGGCCAGGCGATCACCGCTTTGCTCGCGAACGAGGTCCACTTATCGCAGAACCACATCCCGATCGTGCTCTCGCACGTGAAATCGGGCCGGTTGCGCGTGCTCGCAACCACCGGCACCGCGCGCTCGTCCGCCTTTCCCGAAGTGCCGACGCTGAAGGAGGCGGGCTACGACGTCGTCGCCTCGGCCTGGTTCGGGTTGTTCGCTCCGGCGGGCACCCCGCGCGCGATTGTCGATCGTCTCCATGAGGCCACGGCGACGGCGGCGAAGGTGCCCGCGCTGCGCGACAAGCTGATGGCGCAGGGCGACGAAGTCGTCGTCGAAGGCCCGGAGAAGTTCCTTGCCTACCAGCTCGCCGAACTGGCGAAGTGGAAAGGGGTGATCGGCCGCGCCGGGATCAAGGTGCAGTAGGCGAGCCGACCCGCATGGACCGCCCGAACATCATCCTCATCATGACCGACCAGCAGCGTGCCGACACCATCGGCGCGCTGGGCGCGCCGTGGATGCGAACGCCGGTGCTCGACCGGCTCGCCAACGAAGGGGCGGCGTATACCGAGTGCTTCGTTACCTCGCCGGTCTGCGTGGGCGCGCGCGCCAGCCTGTTCACCGGCAAGTATCCGCACGGCTGCCAGGTGTTCAGCAACTTCCAGCCCTGGGAGCCGACCTGGGTGCGCCTGCTCGCCGACCACGGCTACCACTGCGTGAACATCGGCAAGATGCACATCAATCCCTACGACGCGCCCGGCGGCTTCCACCAGCGCCTGTTCATGGAGAACAAGGACCGACCGTTGTTCCTCGAGGAGCGCGACCGCGCGATCTACGACGAGTGGGACAAGGCGCTGCATGCGCGCAAGCTGGTCAAGCCCTCGCGCTACAACCGGCACGCCGCCGACCCCGAGGGCTACAAGAAGGCGCTCGGCGCCTTCACCTGGCATCTCGACGCCGACATGCATCCCGACCACTTCATCGGCGACATGGCCGACTGGTGGATCCGCGACCGCAAGAACCGGGATCCGCTGTTCCTGCAGATCGGCTTCCCGGGGCCGCACCCGCCCTACGACCCGACGCCGGAGGCGCTGGCGGAGTACGCGGCGGTCGACATCCCGGTGCCGGAGGTGGACGAGGCGGAACTGCGCGCGCAGCCGCGCGCGCAACAGGCGCTGCGCGACAACATGATCGAGTTCAACTTCGATTCGATCGCCTGGCGGCGCGACGCAACGCGCGCGGACCTGCTGCGCCTGCGGCGCCACTACGCGGCGAACGTGACGATGATCGACACCAAGGTGGGGCAGATCCTCGAGGCGCTGGAGGCGCGCGGCCTGCTCGACAACGCGCTGGTGATCTTCACCTCCGACCACGCCGACGCGCTCGGCGACCACGGCCACATCCAGAAGTGGACCATGTACGACACCGTGGCGCGCGTGCCGCTCCTCGTCTGGTCGAAGAACCTGCAGGTGCGCCCCGGCCGGCGCGACGAACTGGTGCAGATGATGGACGTCGCGCCGACGATCCTCGAGGCCGCCGGGCTCGAGGTGCCGCGGGATTTCGAGGCGCGCTCGCTCTGGGGCTCGCTCTCGGCGCGCGAGGGATACGCGCCACGCGACGCGGTGTACAGCGAACTCGCGCGCGACCACATCCAGACCGGCAGCGAGTTCATCCTCATGCGGCGCGACCGGCGCTGGAAGATCGTGGTCTATCTCGACGACACCTACGGCGAGCTGTACGACCTCGAGGCGGATCCGGGCGAGGTGCGCAACCTGTGGAACGACGCCGCCGCGCGGGCGCTGCGCGACGAGCTCGCCGCCGGCTGCCTGCGCTGGCTTGCGCAGGGCATGCTGAGCGCAAATCGGCGCGCAGGCCGCGCGCCGCAGCAGCCGATGCGCGTCTAGGTACCCCCGCACGCGCGGGGCGTGGCTCCGCACCGGCGTCGGCGTGCATCCCTGCGGTCCGCTGGGGTACAGTCAAGTCCCCGAACCACCGTCCAGGACCCCGACATGATCGATCTCTACGCCGCCGGCACCTCCAACGGCATGCGCGCGCGCATCGCGCTCGAGGAGTGCGGCCTCGAATACACGCTGCACCCGATCGCGCTGGAGAAAGGCGAGCACAAGACCCCGGCGTTCCTCGCCATGAACCCGAATGGGCAGATCCCGGTCATCGTCGACCACGACGGCCCCGGGGGCAAGCCGATCACGCTGGCGCAGTCGAGCGCGATCCTGTTCTACTGCGCGGAGAAGGCCGGCAAGTTCCTGCCGAAGGACACCGGCGTGCGCGCCAGCATGCTGCAGGCGCTGATGAACGCCTCCACCGACGTCACGCCGGTGCTCGGCGCGGTGGTCGCCGCCTCGCGCTCGAAGACGCCGCACCCGGAGACGGTGCAGCTTTTCAAGGACCGCCTGCGCGGCCTGTTCAAGGTCTGGGACGACGCCTTCGCCAAGCGCACATGGTGCGCCGGCGAGGAGGTCACGGTGGCCGATTTCTCGCTCTTCGCCGGCTATGCGCGCACGCGCGGCGCGATGCCCGAACTACTCGAGGGCTTTCCGAACCTTTCGCGCTGGGCGGCGGCGATGGATGCACGACCGGCGATCCAGCGCGCGCTGAAGTTCTGAGCGCTGCGCGCCGTCCCGGCGCCTAGCGCCGGCGCCGGCCGAGGAAGGCCGTGAGCAGCGCGGCGGTGGCCGGCGCCTGTTCCTGCTGCACCCAGTGCCCGGCACCCTCGAGCAGGTGGCAGCCCTCGAGCCGCGAGCAGGCCTTCGACTGCATGGCCTCGAAATCGCCCGGGCGCTGGTAGACCCCCCAGTCCGAGGCGCCGGCCAGGAACATCGCCGGCACGTCGATGGTGCGGCCCGAGTAGAGCTGCAGTTCCGGCACCTGCATGCCGCTGGTGCCGCAGCGGTACCACTGAAGGCCGCCCTGGAAGCCGGTGCGCGCGTACTCCCCGCTGTAAACCGCAAGTTCGTCCTCGGTCAGCCACTGGCAGGCGGCGACCTGCGCGGGCGTCGGCATCTCCTTCGCCACGGTTTCGGCCATGGTTTCGGCGAGGTCCATCACGTAGTAGGTCGGCAGGCGCGCGAGCGCGTCGGCGGTCCAGCCCGGCAGCCGGTACGGCCGGTTCTGCGCCCAGTCGGCGCTCTTGTGGTGGTAGTAGGCGCGCAGGAAGGCATGCACCCCCTGCGGGCATTCGAGCATGTCGGCGTTCGCCGGGCGCGTCGAGTAGTACCACTGGTAGTGCTTGCGCGGTCTCGGCAGCGCGGCGAGTTCGGCATGCACGTCGGGCGCCGAGGTGGCCGGCGGCCGGCCGTCGGTGGCGAACGGCACCGCGGGCGGCCCGCCGAACGGGGCGCTCATCAGCGCAACCGAACGGAAGACGTCGGGCCGCACCAGCGCGCACCATGCCGCCACCGGCGAGCCGAAGTCGTGCCCGACCACCGCCGCCACCGAGCGATAGCCGAGCGCCGAGACCAGGCCGAGCGCGTCGCGCGCGAGGTTCATCAGCCGGAACGGATGCAGCGGATCGTCGTACCCGGCGCGCCAGCCGGTGGTGCGCCCGTAGCCGCGCTGGTCCGGCGCCACCACGTGGTAGCCGGCCTCGGCGAGCGGCAGCATCAGCTTGCGCCAGCTGTAGGCGAGCTCTGGGAAGCCGTGCAGCAGCAGCACGCAGGGCCGGCCCGGCGATTCGAACCCCGCCTCGAGGACATGCATCGACAGGCCGTTGACGTCGTGCACGAAGCGGGCGCGCACGCCGGCCGGCAGGGTCGGGGTTTCGAGCGGGGCGGGCGCGTTCACGCGGCGGTGCCTCGGGCGGGACGCGGAATTCTGTTATTTGGTAACATATAGGTTACTATAATGCGGATTCCGGCGTCCGGCGCTGCGTGCGCGTCACCCAGCGCGACATCATTTCGATCGCCAGCCAGGACGTGGCGGCGCAGGCGATCAGCACGACCTGCGCGGCGGTCCAGCCCCAATGGTCGACGATCAGGGCAAACAGCGTCGGCGCGGCGGCGTTGACGATCAGCACCGGTGTCGCGATGAGACCCAGTACGGCACCGTAGCCCGCGGCCCCGAAGAGCGCAAGCGGCACCGCGCCGCGCACGATGGTGATCACGCCCTGCGAGGCGCCCATCAGCAGCGTGAAGACCAGGATCGCCTGCAGGTTGCCCTGCGCGAGGAGCAGCAGCACGAACGACAGCGGCAGCACGCCGATGGCGATGCGCGCCACCGTCATCGCGTGCAGGTTGCGGCCGAAGAAGATTTCCACCACCCTGCCGCCGAACTGCGCGAACCCCTTCATCGAGGCGACCCAGACCGCGGCGGCGGTGGCGAGGCCCGAGGCCTCGAGCAGCGGCACCAGTTGCACGCTGACCACGCCGAACACCATGCCGTTGAGCGACATGATGAGCGCGAAGAGGGCGATCGCCAGCGCGCGCGTCGCGCCCTCGAGCGGCGCGCCCTCGCGGGCGGCGCGCGCGCCGTCCTTCGGGTCTGCGGGCGCGGGCTGCGTTTCGTGCCGCGCGAGGCCGAGCCAGTTGAGCGGCAGGCAGACCGCGAGGTTGATGGCGGCGAACAGCACCAGCGTCTCGCGCCAGCCGAGCGCCTCCTCGAGGAAGTGCCCGATCACCCAGAAGACGGTGGAGGCAAAGGCGCCGAACAGCGTCAGGTAGGAGATCGCCAGCCGCCCGCGCGAGGGCACGACCTGCACCAGTCCGGCGAAGGCGCTGTCGTACAGGCACAGGCGCATGCCGAAGCCGAGGAAGGCCCAGACCGCGAGCCAGGCGGCTTCGCTCTGCACCAGCGAGAGCGCATACAGGCCGGCGGATACGCACAGGGTGCCGAGCGTCATGACCACGCGCGCGCCATGGCGGTCGATCGCGCGGCCGGCCGCCGTCGAGACCAGCCCCATCACCAGCAACGCCACGGTGAAGCCGAAGTAGACGAGCGAGAGGCTCCAGCCGGTGTCCGAGGAAATCGGCTTGGCGAGCACGCCGAGGCAGTAATAGCTGGTGCCCCAGGCCGTGATCTGGGTGATGCCGAGCGCGCAGACCGCGGCGAACATCGGATCCGCAAGGCGCGCGCGCAAGCCGGCGCCTGCACCCGGTCTGGACGACATGCTGAACGTCTCCACGCCCGACCGGCGCCGCGCGACGGTCAGGAAAGGCGAATTGAAAGGGGGCTATTGTGACGCAGTCGGCCGCGGCTGCGACCGATGCAGGGTGAAACGGCACCCGACCCGGACGGGCCGGGGTGCGGTCAGCGCGCCAGCAGGCGGATGGTGTGCGGCGTGCGCAGGTTCTCGCCGTTTTCGCGCGCCACGTGATACCAGCGCATGGCTTCGGCGACATCGCGCTTCACCCATGCGGTGCCGTTGTCGTAGATCTCGCCAAGACGGCGTGCCGAGGGGCCGTGACCGGACTGCGCGGCTTCGCGCAGGTCGTGGACGCTCGCGTTCTCGAGACCGAAGGCTTCAACGCGCATGGCCGCCGTCTGGCGCGCAGCAATCCGCGTCGTGGTGGTCGGGGCGTAGGCGAGGGGGCCGGGAATGACGGCGTCGGCGACGGCTGCGCCGGACGCCGCAAGCAACGCGCCTGCGAGGGTGTACTGCAACGTGCGCATCCGGGTCATGGCCGGCCTCCTGCGGTTGTTGGTATCTGCCTGTCACTATACGCTTGGTATCGTCCGCGGAGATAGGAAATACGCCCTGTCCGCGGGCGGGTTGTTGCGTGCGCGCTACGGCACCGCCCGGAAGGTGTGCGGGGTGGGAATCTCTTCGCCCTGCTCGCGCGCCTTCTGGTACCAGCGCATCGATTCGGCGAAGTCGCGGGGGGTTCCCGGAGCGCCCTTGTCGTAGATCGCGCCCAACTGGCGCTGTGCCGGGCCGTGGCCCCGTTCGGCGGCCTCGACCAGGGGGGCGACGTTCGGACTCACGACACGCTTCGGCACCAGCGGGATGCCGGCCTGCGTCTCAGGCGCGGGGCTTTTTTGCACTGCAACACGCTCGGCGAGCAGCAGCGTCGAGCCCATTTCCGCCTGGACGGGCGATGCCGTGGCGAGCGCGGCGGGCAGCAGCGCGGTAGCGAGCAGGACCCGCGAAACCCGGAAGGGGATGCTGGAATTTTTCATTTTCTGACTCCTCGGAAGGTGTGGTCTTCCGTGGATTCATGCTTTCACGCCGCATGCCGCCTTGAGAGGAGAAACGTCACAGGCGGGCATCGATTTCCGGGCTGCGGGACCGTTCATCCCCCTGAGCTGCCGTTCGTCGAAGCTGTCGCCGTGCGGCGACAGTTCGTTCAGGTGGCGAGGAAGCCTTCGTAGCCGCGCGCCACCACCTCGCGGCAGCGTTCCACGTAGGCGGGAAAGCCGATCAGCGGCATGAACACGCGCACCTTGCCTGGCACGTTGGCGCCGAGGTACCAGGAATTGCAGGTCGGGTAGACGGTGCGGTCGGCGACCGCGTTGACGTGGCCGACCCAGGCGTCCTGCGCCGGCTCGGCCGCCTCGATGCGGCTGCGCGCCTGCGCGCGCAGCCACGCCATGCAGTCGGTGATCCACTCCACGTGCTGTTCGATCGACGCCATCATGTTGGTCAGCACCGACGGGCTGCCCGGCCCGGTGACGGTGAAGAAATTCGGGAAGCCCGCGACCGACAAGCCGAGGTACGTGCGCGGCCCGGCGCGCCAGGCGTCCTTCAGCAGGCGCCCGCCGCGCCCGCGCAACTCGATCCGGTCGATCGACCCGGTCATCGCGTCGAAGCCGGTGGCGAAGACCAGCGCATCGAGCGGATGCTCGACGCCGCCGGCACGCACGCCGGCGGGCGTGATGGCCTCGATCGGCGCCTCGCCCGCGTCGAGCAGGCGCACGTTCGGCCGGTTGAAAGTCTCGTAATAGCCGGAGTCGATGCACAGCCGCTTGCAGCCGATGGTCTGGTGCGGCAGCAGCTTCGTGGCGAGCGCCACGTCGGGCACGGCTGCGTGGATCTTGCCGCGCACGAAGGAGGCCGCCAGCGCATTGGCGCGTTCATCGAGCATCAGGTCGCCGAAGGCGCCGAGGAAGGACAGGCCGCCGCGTTGCCAGCGCATCTCGAATTCCGCCGCGCGCGCCTGCGGCGTCGCCTCGAGCGCCGCGGCTTCGTTCCTCGGCGTCATCGAGCCGAAGGCGTTCGGCATCAGCCGGTTTCGCGCCCGCAGGCCCGCATAGTCCGCCTTGACGCGCGCTTCCAGCGCCGGGTCGAGCGGGCCGTTGCGCGCCGGCACCGAATAGGTCGCGGTGCGCTGGAAGACGAGGAGTTCGGCGGCTTCCCGCGCCAGGATCGGGATCGATTGCACCGCCGAGGACCCGGTGCCGATCACGCCCACCCGCTTGCCTGCGAAGCGCACCGCGTGGTGCGGCCAGCGGCCGGTGTGGAAGGTCTCCCCGGCAAACGACTCGCGGCCCGGAATGTCCGGCAGGTTGGCCGAGGACAGGCATCCGGTGGCGAGGACGAGGAACTGGGCGCTGCACGCCCCGGCGCGGTCGGTGCGCACCGTCCAGCGTCCCGCGGCGTCGTCCCAGTCCGCGCCGAGCACCCGGGTGTCGAAGACGATGTCGCGCCGCAGGTCGAAGCGCTCGGCGACGTGCCCGGCGTAGCGCAGGATTTCCGGCTGCGCGGCGTAGCGCTCGCTCCAGTGCCAGTCCTGCTGCAAGGCTTCGTCGAAGCCGAAGGAATACTCCAGGCTTTCGACGTCGCAGCGCGCCCCGGGATAGCGGTTCCAGTACCAGGTGCCGCCGACGTCCGAGCCGGCCTCGAAGGCGCGCGCGGTAAACCCGAGCGCGCGTGCCCGGTGCAGCAGGTACAGGCCGGCAAAGCCGGCGCCCACCACCACCACGTCGAAGCGCGCCTCAGCCACCGGACTCTCCGCCGCCGTGGTGCTTCTCGATTTCCGCGGGCGAGGCGTCGCGGAACACGCCGCGCGCGCGCAGGGCTTCGATCTCCTGCGCGGAATAGCGCAGCGCGCGCAGGATCTCCGAGGAATGCTCGCCGTGCGCCGGGGCGTCGAACTTTACCCGGCCCGGCTCGTGCGTGAAGCGGATCGGCACGCCGAGGTGGTCCCAGCCGCGCGCGTCCTTGAGCACCATGCCGCGCGCCGCGAAATGCGGGTCGTCGAGCGCCTCGGGCAGCGTCTTCACCGGGGCGAAGGCGATGTCGCGGCCGCGGAACCATTCGACCCAGGCGGCCTTCGTCTTCGTCGCGAAGGTCTCGCGCAGGAAGGCGCGCACCGGGTCCTGCCCGGGGCCGGGCACCTGTTCGCACAGGGGAATCAGGTCGGGCCGGCCGAGCGCCTCGAAGAGATTTCGGATGAACTTGATCTCCTGCCCGGCGAGCACGACGAAGTCGTCATCCTGCGTGCGATAGATCTGGTAGAGGGCATTGCCGCCGAGCGAGCGTTCCTCGGCGAGCACCGGGGGCTTCCTTTGCGACATCGCAGTGCCGAGGTTGTTCGGCACGCAGGCGAGCAGCGCGTCGGCCATCGCCATGTCGATGTAGTCGCCGCGGCCGCTGTCCTTGCGCCGCAGGAGCGCCATCAGGATGCCCGAGAGCGTCATCATCGAGGACAGCATGTCTGCGGCGGCCAGCCCGGGGATCGCCGGCGCGCCGTCGCCGCCGCGATTGAGCGAGAGCACGCCGGTCATCGCCTCGGTGGCGAGGTCGTGCGCGGCGAGGTCGCGGTAGGGGCCGGTCTGGCCGAAGGCGGCGATCGAGGCGTAGACGATGCCCGGCGCGCGCGCGGACACCTGCGGGTAGCCGACGCCGAGGCGTTCGGCCACGCCGGGGCGAAACGCCTCGACGAAGACATCGGATTGCTCGGCGAGGCGCAGCAGCGCCTCCACGCCGGCCGGATCCTTCAGGTTGAGCGCGAGGCTCTTCTTGCCGCGATGGGTGTTCGAGAAGTACACCGAGACGTCGTTGCGCTTCGCGCCGAGGTGCCGGTTCGGCTCGCCTTCGTGCAGCGACTCGACCTTGATGACCTCGGCGCCGTGGTCGGCCAGCATCTGGGTCGCCAGCGGCCCGGGGAGGAAGAGCGACAGGTCGATGACGCGCAGGCCTTCGAGTTTCATGCGGGAGTCCCCCTCAGATGGCGCCGGCGCGCTTCAGTTGTTCGATTTCGCCGGTGTCATAGCCGGCTTCCGCGAGCAATGCCTCGGTGTGCTCGCCGAGGCCCGGCGCGGGGCGCGCCGGGCGCGGCTCGCGCAGCCGGAACGGGCTGGCCACCAGCTTGAAGCCGGGCCGCCCGGGATGGTCGAAGACCTGCACGCCGTCGCGCTCGAGGAAGTAGGGATTGTCGAGCGCCTGCGCGAGGTCGTACACCGGCCCGCAGGGCACGCTGCCCGAGAGCAGCGCGAGCCACTCGCCGGTGTCGCGCTGCGCGAACGCCGCATCCAGCGCCTGCGTCAGCGCCTCGCGGTGCGCGAGGCGCGCGGCCGGCGTGCGGTAGGCCGCGTCGGCCTTCAGGTCGGCGCGCCCGAGGGCGTCGCACAGGCGCTCCCAGAACATCTGCTTCTGCGCCATGATGAAGAGCCACCCGTCCTTCGTGCGGTAGAGCTGCGAGGGCACGATGCTCGGGTGGCCGGAGCGCGGCGTGCGCCCGGTGACATGGCCTTCGTTCAGGTACCAGGCCGCCGGGTAGTTGAGCTGGTGCATGGCGACGTCGTAGAGCGAGACGTCGATGTCGCGCCCGCGGCCGGTGCGGCGCGCCTCCAGGATGCCGGCGAGCAGGCCGAGCGCGCACAGCGTGCCGGTGGCGTAATCCACCACCGACAGGCCCATGCGGGCCGGCGGCCCGTCGGGCTCGCCGGTCAGCGACAGGTAGCCGGCCTCGGCCTGCATCAGGTAGTCGTAGCCCGGCCAGTGGCGCCGCGCGCCGTCGCGGCCGTAGGCCGAGAGGTGCCCGCAGACGATCTTCGGGTTGGCGGCGGCAAGCTGCGCGTAGGTGAGCCCGAGTTTCTCCGGCTGGTCGCCGCGCAGGTTGCCCATCAGGGCGTCCGCCTTCGCCGCGAGCCGCAGCAGCACCTCGCGCCCCTGCGGGTGCTTCAGGTCCAGCGTGATCGACTTCTTGTTGCGATTGAGCGACTGGAAGAAGTGGCTGTCGTCATCGCCGAGGTGGAACGGCCCGACGCCGCGCGACATGTCGCCGCCGTCGCGCGTTTCGATCTTGATGACTTCCGCGCCGAGGTCGGCGAGGTGCGCGCTGCCGAAGGGCCCTGCGCCGTATTGTTCGACCGCGAGGATGCGGATGCCGTCGAGTGGATGCATCGGATCGTGCCGGAGCGCGGAGCGTGCTCCGCCGTGCGGCGATGATACGCGATGCGCCGTTCAGCCTCCGCGCTGGCGCTGCGCGCGCCAGGCGCCATCGCCCTCGCCGCCGTGCATCGCGTCGCCTTCGACGCGCCCGGTGAGCGCGCTGCCAAGACCCTCGATGCCGAGCCGGATTGCGGCGCCTTCCAGCGTGGCGCTTCGCAAGGCCCGCGCATGACCGTCGACGCGCGCCTCACCGCGCAGTTTCTGGAAGGTCTGCTCGAGCACCAGGTCGAACGTGCCGCCTGCGCGGGTGACGGTCCAGCGGCCGGCCACCTGCGCCGGCACGTGCCAGAGGAAGAGCGCGTCCGCGCCGGCGGGTTCGCTCACATCGGGCGCCCAGTCGCCCATGCCGAAGGCGTTCGACACCACGCGGGTGCCCGGGCGCAGGGCGAGAATCTTCGGTCGCAACTTCACGTTCAGCGTCCTGAGCAGGTACAGGGTGACCACCGTGGCCTCGGAGAAATCCGCCTCGAACAGGTCCGCCTGCAGGAAGCGCACGCGCGATGCGACCCCCGCGGTATCGGCCGCCTTGCGCGACAGTTCGACCAGCCCGGCGTCGTACTCGATGCCGACGCCGGTCGCGCCGAAGCGGCGCGCCGCGGCGATCGGGATGCGGCCGTCGCCGGAACCGAGGTCATAGACCACGTCCCGGGGACCGACGCGCGCGAGGTTCAGCATCCGGTCCACCAGCGCGTCGGGGGTCGGCAGCCACATGACGTCCTTGCCATCGACGTCGAATTCCGCAGCCTGCGGCGGGTCGGTCTGCGCCAGCGCCGGCACGGCAGGGAGCGCCGCACCGGCAATCATCAGGTAGAACGCAAGCGCCGCGCGCATCGGCAGGCCCGGGAATGGAAGTGGCGGCGCAGCGTATCCCTGGGTACCGCGCGGGGCAAGGGCCGGAACCGGCCCCGATTCAGCGTCGGGGCGGGGTCAGTGCCAGCCGTAGCGCAGCCAGTTGGCGGCTTCCGCGTCGGAACTGAAGCTGCGCAGCAGGTAGCCGCGCCGGCGCGCCTCGGCCTCGGGCCGGGCGTAATGGTGGTCGTTCTCCATCGTGTCGAGCACCGCGACCTTGCAGCCGCGGGTCATGGACGGATCGCCGTTCACCATGGCGATGGTGTCCAGCATGCCGATCCGGTCGGCGAAGTGGCGCACGTCGATCAGGATGTGGCGCGTGGCCTGCGAGGTCGCCTGCTCGACGATGTCGCGCGCCAGCCACATGGCGTCGCGCCAGGTGGCGCGGCCCGAGACGACGGCCCGCAGCAGTCCGTCGCGCATCACGTAATTGATCCGGCAGCTCATGGACCTACCGTACCAAACTGCGCGCTGCGGACACAGTGCGCGGTGTCAGAAACTGTCCGGATTCTGCAAGACAGTGTTCGGCACCAGGCAATCAACTGCCGGCGACGCGGCGCGCGTGGTCCTTCCAGTAGGGCTCGCGCAGCGCCTTGCGGCGGATCTTGCCCACCGGCGTCTTGGGCAGCGGCTCGGTGCGCAGCACCACTTTCCCGGGACGCTTGTAGCGCCCGAGTTTTTCGCCGCACAGTGCGATCAATTCGGCTTCGCTCACGGTCGCGCCTGCGCGCACGCAGCACACCGCGCAGGGCGTCTCGCCCCAGCGCGCGTCCGGGACGCCGAACACCGCCGCTTCGATCACGTCCGGGTGCGAGGCGAGCACGTTTTCGAGTTCCGCCGGGTAAACGTTGTAGCCGCCGGAGATGATCATGTCGCCGGCGCGATCGAGCATGTAGAGGTAGCCGTTGGCGTCGAGCTGGCCGATGTCGCCGGTTTTCACCCAGCCCCGAACCACGCGCTCGGCGGTGCCCTCGGGGTCGTTCCAGAAGCCCTTCATCTGCCCCTCGGTGCGCGCGACGATCTCGCCCGGCGTGCCGGCAGGCACCGGCCGGTCGTCCTCGTCCCAGATCTGCAACTCGGCGAAGGGAAGCGGCATGCCGCAGGCGCGCAACGGGGTCGAACCCGGCTGATCGGTGGCGAACCATTGCTTCGGGCCCATCATCGCGATCGGCAGCACCTCGGTCTGCCCGTAGCCCTGCCAGAACACGTCGCCGAACAGGCGCCGCGCGGTGAGCGCGGTCTCGTCGGCGATCGGCGCGGCCGAGACCAGGATGCATTTCAGCGCCGGAAAGCGCCGCGCTTCGATGCCCGGCACCCGGTTGAGCGCGTTCAGCATGGTGGGCACGAGGAAGGCGAAGGCGATCTTCTCGCGCTCGAGCAGGTCGAGGATCAATGCCGGGTCGAAGCGGTCCACCATCACGTTGACGCCGCCGGCGAGCCACATCGGCACGAACAGGTATCCGGAGCCGTGGCTGATCGGGCCGATGTGCAGGCAGGCATCGCCCGGTTCGACCGGCGGGTAGGTGTAGAACCAGTCGCGGCCGGCGGCGAGCCAGGCGCGATGCGTGTAGGCCACGCCCTTGGAGCGCCCGGTGGTGCCGCCGGTGTGGCGGATCACGTAGTTGTCCTCGCCGTCGATCGCCACGTCCGGATCGGTGTCGTCGTGGCGCGCGAGCCAGTCTTCGTAGCCGGCATCGCGCACGATGACGTGTTTGAGCGCCGGCAGTTCGGCGCGCAGGCCCTCGAGTTCGTGCGCGTACTTCGCCGACACCACCACCGCGCGACACCCCGTGTGCCCGAGCATGTGCAGGTGCGCCTCGCGCACGTTGCGCGGGTAGAGCGGCACGCGCACCAGGTTGGCGATCGCCGCGCCGAGGAAGAAGTCGCCGGCCTCGAGGCAGTTGTCCTCGAGCACGCCGACGCGGTCCTGCGGCTGCAACCCGAGTGCAAGGAGGGCGTTCGCCATGCGCACGCCGCGCGTCCAGGCCTCGGCATAGCTGAGCCGCGTCTCACCCGAAACGACGGCGGTGCGCCGCGCGAACATTGCCGCGGCGCTGCGCATCTGCGTGCGTACGTCCATGTTCCCTCCGCCGGCGGCGGTTCCACCGGCTCGCTTGTCTCGCGCGCCCGCGCACGGCACGATGGCACCTTTTCATGCCGCGCATTGCGCAAGGGGAGCCTACCATGGGCGAATTCAGCCGAACCGAGCGCGAGGGCCACGTCCTCGTCATCACCATTGCGCGGCCGGAGGTCTACAACGCGCTGCACCCGATGGCGAACCAGGAATTGTCGGATGTCTTCGACGGTTTCGCCGAGGACCCGGAACTGTGGGTCGCGATCATCACCGGCGAGGGCGACAAGGCCTTCTGCACCGGCAACGACCTCAAGTACCACGCGATGCTGCGCGAAAAGACCGGCAAGCGCCCGGTGCACCCGCCGAAGGGCTTCGGCGGGCTGACCAGCCGCTTCGACCTCGACAAGCCCGTCATCGCTGCGGTGAACGGCGTGGCCATGGGCGGCGGCTTCGAGGTGGCGCTCGCCTGCGACATCATCATCGCCTCCGACAAGGCCGTGTTCGCGCTGCCCGAACCGCGCGTGGGCCTCGCCGCCGGCGCCGGCGGCCTGCAGCGCCTGCCGCGCATGATCCCGCTCAAGCACGCCATGGGCATGATGCTCACCGGCCGCCGCGTCGGCGCCGAGGAAGGCTACCGCCTCGGCTTCGTCACCGCCGTCACCCCGCACGCAAACCTCATGGCCGAGGCGCGCCGCTGGGCCGGCGAGATCCAGGAGTGCTCCCCCGTCAGCCTGCGCGCCACCAAGCAGGTCGCGATGCGCGCGCGCGATGTGCCGTCGCTGGAAATGGCGATGCACAACATGGATTACCCGGCCTACGTGGCGATGGGCACGAGCGAGGACACCATCGAGGGACCGAAGGCGTTTGCGGAAAAGAGGAAGCCGGTGTGGAAGGGGCGATAGACGGAATAGCGCAGAAGCCCTGAGTCCGGAATGCTTTTAATCGATCCCGGGTCTTGCGAAGCAAGGCCCGGGACAATGCGGCGTTTGAACTTGCGCCGAAGCGAGAGAAGGCATCCGCCCACGCCTGCGGCGTGGTCGGGTCTCCGGCTTCGCCTGCGGCGAAACCGGAGATCTGGGAAAAGCAAAACCGACGAAGATCAGTGGGTTTTCAACGATCCCGGGTCTTGCGAAGCAAGGCCCGGGAAACACTGCGCTCGATCACCGTTACCCGTCTACCCGTCCCCCAGGGACTAGAATCCCCGTCAGTCAGCACGTCATCGAGGAACTGCCCGTGTCCACCCCCATGTACTGGAAGGAAATTGCCGTCAACTGGGGCGAGTCCGACCCGTTCGGCCTCGTCTACTACCCGCGCATCGTCGCCTGGTTCAACGATACTGAGCACGACCTGTTTCGCACCATCGGCTTTCCGATCGACGTCATGATCAAGCGCGACCGCACGACCTTCGTCATGGGCGAGATCCACTTCCGCTTCATCGGGCCGGCGGCCTACGGCGACCGCGTCGCCTGCCAGGTGACGCTGGAGAAGCTGGGCGAGCGCACGCTGCACTGGAACTGCAAGGCGGTGAATGCGGTCACTGGCGCGCTGGTCACCGAGGGACGCGCGACGCGGGTCTACGCGCGCATCAACGAGGACGGCACGCTCAATTCCGCGGTGATTCCAGACGCGATGAGGAAGGCGCTCACCGACACCGGGCGGCTGCAGCACCTGAACATGCCGATCGAGAAGGAGCCGGAGTACCGGCACGCGCCGCCGAAAGGCTGAGCGGACGCCGAAGCACGGCATATAGTAACATATATGTTACCATGAGGCCGGTTCCGGCGTCCGGCGCCTCGCGCGGCGCCGCCCACCCGGGCGCGCAGGCGGGCGCGCGCGACCTGATGGTGGCGAGCGAACCGTACTACCGCCCGGTGCGCGGCGAGGTGGCGCTGTTCGAGGCGGCCTGGAAGAACCGTGTGCCGGTGCTGCTCAAGGGGCCGACCGGCTGCGGCAAGACGCGCTTCGTGGAATCGATGGCGTGGCGCCTCGGCCGCCCGCTGGTGACGGTGTCCTGCCACGACGACCTCACCGCCGCCGACCTCGTCGGGCGCTACCTCGTGACCGCCGAGGAGACCGTCTGGGTGGACGGGCCGATGACGCACGCGGTGCGCCTGGGGGCGCTGCTCTACCTCGACGAGGTGGTCGAGGCGAGGAAGGACACCACGGTGGTGATCCACCCGCTGGCGGACGACCGGCGCACGCTGTACCTGGAAAAACGCGGCGAGGTGCTGCACGCGCCGCCGGAGTTCATGCTGGTGATCTCCTACAACCCGGGCTACCAGAGCGTGCTGAAGGAACTCAAGCATTCCACCCGCCAGCGCTTCATCGGCATCGACTTCGACTATCCGGACGCCGCGGTCGAGGCCGAGATCGTGGCGCGCGAGTCGGGCGTGGACCCGGCGATGGCGGCGCGCCTGGTGCGCCTCGCGCAACTGACGCGGAACCTGAAGGGAAACGGGCTGGACGAGGGCGCCTCGACGCGGCTGCTCGTGCACGCCGGCAAGCTGATTGCGCAGGGCGTGGCGCCGCAGGCGGCCTGCGAGGCGGCGATCACCCACGCACTGTCGGACGAGCGCGACATGGTCGCCGCGGTGAACGCACTGGTGTCCGCGGCGTTCTAGGCGGGCCGGCCGCGTGACGGCGTGTAACAGCATCGCGATTCGTCATGAATAAACCGTGGTCGGCCTTCGTATACTCCTTCGCGCGCCCCGGGGCCGCTGCTGCCGCGCCGGTCCGGACGGGGCCACACCCCGGAGGAGTCCGTCCCATGTCACGCACGCTTCCCGCGCTCGCGCTCGCCTGCGCGCTCGCCGCTGCGCCGTTCACCGCCTTGGCCCAACAACCCGCCGCCGCCAAGCCGCCGGCGCGCCCGCCGATCGAGACGACGAAGGTCGAGGGCACCGACAACGTGTACGTCTTTCGCAACGGCAACCACCAGTCGATGTTCGTGGTGACGAGCGACGGCGTGATCGCCACCGATCCGGTGGCCTACGGCAAGCCGACCGGCGGCAAGGCGTACCTGGAGGAGATCCGCAAGGTCACCGACAAGCCGGTGAAGTTCGTGGTCTACAGCCACCACCACTACGACCACATCGCCGGCGGACAGGCGCTGAAGGACGCGGGCGCGAAGTTCATCGCCCACCGGCGCGCGAAGGAGCGCCTTGAGCTGCTGAAGGACCCGCACACCGTGCTGCCCGATGATTACGTCGACGACCGGGGCTTCAAGCTCAAACTCGGCGACACCGTGCTGGAACTGACGTACCACGGCCTGAACCATTCCGACTCGACGCTGGTGATGCGCCTGCCGAAGGAGCGCATCGTGTTCATCGTCGATGTGATCCCCTCGGCACGGTCCCCGGGCGCGGCATGATCGACTACCACCCGCTGGAAGCCGATGCCTTCATGAAGGAAGTGCTGAAGATGGACTGGGACCGCATGATTCCGGGACACCCCGGGCCGGGCGGGCGCCTCGGCACCAAGAAGGACGTCGAGGACCAGATGGCCTTCCAGCAGGCGGCCTCGGATGCGATGAAGATCCTCGCGCGCGAGGGCAAGTGCTGGGACACGGCGGAGAAGGAGTTCAGGCTGCCGGCCTACGAGAACTGGCCGGGCTATGCCAGCAACCTGCAGTTCGTCGCGCGGCGCTACTGCGGCCTGTGGGGACGGGGCACCTGAGCGCGGAGGCTCCCGAAGACGCGCCGATCGCGGCGGCGGTTCCCAAGCAGCCGCTTGCGGCTGCGGTCATTGAAGACCGCCTAGACACGCTGATCGGCGCAGTGCTGTCTTCCCGCCGCCCCGCGGCAGGCATCGCTGAAGCGCTCGCGCCCGAATCGCGCGCAGTGCAGGACTTCACCCTGAAGTGGGTGGAGGTCACCGCGCGCTCGAGCCCCGAGCTTGCCTGCCGGTTCGCCGTGAGCGCGCCGCAGGCGCTGCGGCAACTGGGCGAGGCCGGCGCCGAGCGCTGGCTGGTCGCGGCGATGGATGCCTTCGACCGCGACGGACTGCCCGGGGCGCTCGCAACGCTCGAGGACCTCGAGGGCAGGCAGGCGCGGGAAACCGGGCAGGCGGTGCGCTTCGAGGAGGTCGCCGGCGTGCTCGGCGGTTTCGTCGCCGGGCTCTCCGGCCGGCGCCTGAAGCTGGAGGCCGCGGCGCAGGCCTGGACCGACACCGAGACGCTCTACCTGCCGGCGTCGATCGCGGTGCACGCGACGCGCGAGGCGAACTTCCGCACCTACAAGCTGACGGCCGCGCTGCTCTGGGCGCAGGCGCGCTACGGCACCTTCGTTCTGACGCCAGCGGACTGGCCCGAGGGCGCGGCGCGCGAAACCTTCGGCGTGCTGGAGGCCCTGCGGCTGTCTTCGCGGTTCGCGCAGGTGTTGCCCGGCCTTGCGCGCGACTTCGACGCTCTCTCCGATCCACCGGCGGGCGCTGACTTCGATGCCGCCCGCCGCGCGCTCGCCGCGCCGGGTGCGGGTGCGGCCGAGAGCGCGGCGTTCGCCAGGGCGCTCGCCGGCGCCACACTGCCGGGCTGGTCGTTCCTGTCTTCCTTCGAGCCGGAGAAGGCCGCGGCAGTGCGCGAGGCGCGCCTTGCGCAGGAACAGGCACTGCTTTCGCGGCGGCTGGCGGACCTGCAGGGCGCTGCAACATTGGGCGATGGTGAAGAACGCCTCAAGCTCGAAGTGCAGGAACTCGCGGACGGCGAACTGCTGGTGGAGGCGGAACTCGACGGCCGGCCGATGCTGCCGCCCGGGGACGTGCGCGCGCTCGCGCAGTCGATCTGGCAGGACCTCGGCGGCCTGCCGGCGAACCTGCGCGCCGCGGCGGGGAAGGGCGACTACCAGGCGGACGCCATCGAGGGCGAGGAGGTGGCACCGGGCGCCGAGGCCGGCGCGCTGCACTACGACGAGTGGGACTTCCGCCGCCGCCACTACCGCAAGGACTGGTGCGTGCTGCGCGAGCGCGAAGTTGCGCCGGGCGATGCCGGGTTCGCGGCGGCGACGCTCTTGCGCTACCGGCCGCAGGTGAGGCAGTTGCGCCGCTCGTTCGAGGCGCTGCGCGGCGAGGACCGGCGGTTGCGCGCCGAGCCCTGGGGCGACGAGCTCGACCTCGATGCCGTGGTGCGCGCGCGCGCCGACATGAAGATGGGCATGGAACTGGACGAGCGCATCTTCACCCGCCGCACGCGCCGCGAGCGCGACGTGGCGGTGCTCTTCATGGTCGACATGTCGGGTTCGACCAGGGGCTGGATCAACGACTGCGAGCGCGAGGCGCTGGTGCTGCTGGTCGAGGCGCTGGAGGTGCTGGGGGACCGGTACGCGATCTACGGGTTTTCCGGGGTGACGCGGAAAAGGTGCGAGATCTACCGGGTGAAGGGGTTCGACGAGCCGGGCGATGATGCAATGCAGCAGCGGATCGCGGGGATCAAGCCTTTGGACTACACGCGCATGGGCGTGGCGATCCGGCATCTGTCCGGGGTGCTGGGCAATGTTGAGGCCCGCACGCGGCTGTTGATCACTTTGTCCGATGGCAAGCCGGACGACTTTTCGGATGGCTACCGGGGCGAGTACGGCATCGAGGACACCCGGCAGGCCCTGGTGGAGGCGCGTCGGATG
>DATCYZ010000123.1:0-30834 GCA_036526195.1 Burkholderiales bacterium | reverse complement strand
GAGCACCCTCGGCATGGGACCAGCGCCGACGGCCTGGCCAAGCTGCCCCCGTCGTTCGAGGGACTCGGCGGATACGTCAGCAAGGGCGACGACCGGTCCTTCGACGGCAAGGCGCTGTCCCGCTACCCGGAGCTCTCGGAGATCCGCCACGTCCACACCGCGGGCAACTCCTCGGGCATCGTCGACGGCGCGGCCACTGTGCTGGTCGGCAGCGAGGAGATGGCCAAGGTATTCGGCCTGACGCCGCGCGCGCGCGTTGTCGCCACTGCGCTCTCCGGCGCCGACCCGACCATCATGCTGACCGGGCCGATGCCCGCCGCGCGCAAGGTGCTCGCCAAGGCCAAGCTGCGCATCGAGGATATCGACCTCTTCGAAGTGAACGAGGCCTTCGCCGCCGTGCCGATGCGCTTCATGAAGGAGCTTGGCGTGCCCGAAGAGAAGGTCAACGTGAACGGCGGCTCGATCGCCATGGGCCATCCGCTCGGCGCCACCGGCGCCATGATCCTCGGCACCCTGATCGACGAACTCGAGCGGCGCAAGCTGCGCTATGGATTGGCGACGCTGTGCGTCGGGGGCGGGATGGGGATTGCGACGATTGTGGAGCGTGTTTAAGAGCGAGTGCCTCCGATCACCCCCTGAGCCGGTTGCTTTTCCCCAGGTCCCGGCTTTTGGCGCTGGCCGGGTGAATCTTCCGGCCAACGCCAAAAGCCGGGATCGGTTTTCCCCGATTTGAGCAGGAGCCTGCGATTCAGCGCGTCGGTTTTCCTGCCTGCGAACTGCAATCCGTGAGTGCCTGCAAAACACGCCCAACTGAACCGAAAAATACCCAATGACCTCCCCGATCCGCTACGAAACCGGCCCAGACCGCATCATCACCCTGACCCTCGACGCGCCGGACGCCCCGGTCAACACCATGACCGCAGCCTTCCAGACCGCGCTCGGCGAGACGCTCGACCGCCTCGAGGCGGAGAAGGACGCCTATGACGGCGTGATCCTGCGCTCGGCGAAGAAGACCTTTTTCGCCGGCGCCGAACTCAAGGATGTGATGAAGCTGACCGAGGCCGACGGGACGCGGATGTTCCGCGAGATCGAGACGATGAAGCGCAGCTTCCGGCGGCTGGAAAAGCTCGGCAAGCCGGTGGTGGCGCTGCTGAACGGTGCGGCGCTCGGCGGTGGCTGGGAAGTGGCGCTCGCCGCGCATTGCCGCATCTGCATCGACGATCCGCGCATCCAGCTCGGGCTGCCGGAAGTGACGCTCGGCCTCTTGCCAGGCGCCGGCGGGGTGACCAAGACGGTGCGCATGCTCGGGCTTCAGGCCGCGTTTCCGTACCTCGTCGAAGGCCGCATCATGAAGCCGGCGGAGGCCGCGCAACTCGGCCTGCTGCAGGGCCTCGCGGCGAACGCGCAGGCGCAGGAATCGATGGCGCGCGAATGGATCAAGGCGCATCCGGCGCCGGTGCAGCCCTGGGACGAGAAGGGCTATCGCATGCCCGGCGGCACGCCCTCGACGCCGAAGGTGGCGCAGATGCTGGCGGTGGCGCCCGCGATGCTGGTGGAGAAGACCCGCGGCCTGTACCCGGCGCCCGAAGCGATCATGGCGGCGATGGTCGAGGGCGCGGAGGTCGACTTCGACACCGCGCTGCGCATCGAATCGCGCTATCTCGCGAAACTCGCGGTCGGGCAGGTGGCGAAGAACATGATCACCGCGTTCTTCTTCAACCTCACGGCGATCCGTTCCGGCGCCTCGCGCCCGAAGGACTTCCCGCGCTGGAAGCCCGCGAAGGTCGGCATCCTCGGCGCCGGCATGATGGGGGCCGGCATCGCCTGGGCCACGGCCTCGCGCGGCATCGACTGCGTGCTGAAGGACGTGAGCGAGGACAAGGCCGCGGCCGGCAAGGGATATAGCGAGAAGTTGCTCGCCGGTCGCGTGAAGGGCGGCCGCAGCACCGAGGCCGAGGCTGCCGCCATCCTCGCGCGCATCACGCCCGCGGCCGGGGCCGAAGCCTTGCGCGGCTGCGACCTGATCATCGAGGCGGTGTTCGAGAAGCGCGAACTGAAGGCGCAGGTGACGCAGGAAGCCGAGCCGATGCTGGCGGCGGGCGGCGTCTTCGCCTCCAACACCTCGACCCTGCCGATCAGCGGGCTCGCCGAGGCGAGCGCGAAGCCGGAGCACTTCGTCGGCCTGCATTTCTTCTCGCCGGTGGACAAGATGAAGCTGGTGGAGATCATCAAGGGGAAGAAGACCTCGCCGGAGACGCTCGCGAAGGCGTACGACTACGTGCTGGCGATCGGCAAGACCCCCATCGTGGTGAACGACGCACGCGGCTTCTTCACCAGCCGCACCTTCGGCACCTTCGTCATGGAAGGCTGCGCGATGCTCGAGGAAGGCGTTGCGCCCGCGGTGATCGAGAATGCGGCGCGGCTCGCCGGCATGCCGGTGGGGCCGCTGGCCGTGGTGGACGAGACCTCGCTCGCGCTCTCCATGCACGTCATGGAGCAGACGCGCGCAGATGTCGAAGCAGCCGGCGGCAAGTACGTCTCGCCGCCGGGCGAGGCGGTGATCGTGCGCATGGTCACGGAGTTCAAACGCGCCGGGCGCACCGCGGGCGCGGGCTTCTACGACTATCCGAAAGGCGCGCCGAAGACGCTCTGGCCGGACCTTGCGAAGCATTTCGGCAAGCCGGGCGCCAAGTGGGACCTCGGGGAACTGAAGGATCGGATCCTCTATCGCCAGTCGATCGAGACCGCGCGTTGCCTCGAGGAAGGGGTGCTCGAGACGGTGCACGACGCCAACATCGGCTCGATCTTCGGCATCGGCTTCCCGGCCTGGACCGGCGGCGCACTGCAGTTCGTCAACCACGTGGGCGCGGCGAAGTTCGCGGCGCGCGCCGATGCGCTGGCAAAGAAGCACGGCGCGCGTTTCGCCCTGCCGGCGAACCTGCGCGCGCTCGCCGCGTCGGGCGGGTTGCTGCGCTGAGCCGGGCGCCGTTCAGGGCGCGCCGAAGGACGGCACCGGCGCGAGGTCCTCGAACTTCGCCGGTCGCTTCTCGGCGGTGGCCTGCGCCGCCTCGCGGATGTCGCGGCTCTGCCAGACGCCGAGTTGCAGCAGCGCCATCTGCTCGAGGCTTTCCGCCACGGTGTGCTCGCGCGAATAGTTGATCGCCCGCTTGCTGGCCCAGACGGCGGCCGGCGACTTGGCTGCAATCTCGCGCGCCAGGGCCAGTGCCGCCACGCGCGCTGCGGCGGCATCCTGGAACACCTCGTTCACCAGCCCGATCTCTTTGGCGCGCGCGGCCGGCAGCCGGCGTCCGGAGTAGGCGTACTCGCGCGCCACGGCTTCGGGGATCAGCTTCGGCAGGCGCTGCAGCGTGCCGACGTCCGCGACGATGCCGATGTTGATCTCCTGCACGCAGAAGAAGGCGTCGGCGGAGGCATAGCGGATGTCGCAGGCGGTCACCATGTCGAGCGCGCCGCCGACGCAGGCGCCGTGGATCGCGGCGATCACCGGCAGACGCAGTTCCTCGAGTCGCGTGAAGGTGCGCTGCAGGGCGAGGATCTGCTCGTAGAACGCGGTGCGGGCCGCGGCGTTGCCCTCGGGCAGGGCGCTGCCGCTTTCGAACACCGCGAGGTCCATGCCGGCGCAGAAGTGCTTGCCCTCGGCCGAGAGCACCAGCACGCGCGCCGGGGCGCGGCGCTGCAGGTCGGCGAGGATGGCGTCGAGTTCGGACCAGAACACCCCGTCCATGGCATTCAGCTTTTCCGGGCGGGTGAGCCGCAGGTGCGCGACCTGCGCGTCGATCTCGAGCGTGAACGAACGATAAGCCATGGGGTATCCTCGCGAAAACAGTCGACCGCATGATACGCGCGGTCTTCCGCACCCAAGGAGCCTGTCCCGATGTCGCTACCGCCCCTGCTGCAATCCCTGCGCCTGCCCGTGATCGGCGCGCCGATGTTCATTGCCGGCAACCCGAAGCTGGTGATCGAGCAGTGCAAGGCCGGCATCGTCGGCTCGTTCCCGGCGCTGAACGCCCGCCCGCAGGAGACCCTGACGGACTGGCTGACCGAGATCGAGACCGCGCTGGCGGCGCACCGGGCCGCGCACCCGGATGCGCCGCCCGCGCCGTACGCGGTGAACCAGATCGTGCACAAGTCGAACGACCGGCTGATGCAGGACGTGGCCACCTGCGTGAAGCACAAGACGCCGATCATCATCACCAGCCTGCGCGCGCCGAACGAGGTGGTGTCGGCGGTGCACGGCTACGGCGGCATCGTGCTGCACGACGTGATCAACGTGCGCCACGCGGAGAAGGCGCTCGAGGCGGGCGTCGACGGCCTGATCCTGGTCTGCGCCGGCGCCGGCGGGCATGCCGGGCGGCTCTCGCCCTTCGCGCTGGTGGGCGAAGTGCGCCGGTTCTTCGACGGGCCGATCGTGCTCTCCGGGGCGATCGCCTCGGGCGATGCCATCCTCGCCGCGCTCGCCTCGGGGGCGGACCTCGCCTATATCGGCACGCGTTTCCTCGCCACCCCGGAAGCCAGCGTGCCGGACCGCTACAAGGAAGAGCTCCTGCGCTCGAAGGCGAACGACATCATCTACACCGACCTGTTCTCCGGCGTGCACGGCAACTACCTGCGCCACAGCGTCACGGCTGCCGGCTTCGACCCGGACAACCTGCCGAAGTCCGATCCCTCGAAGATGAACTTCGGCACCGAAGGCGGCGCCGAGAAGAAGGTCTGGCGCGACATCTGGAGCGCGGGGCAGGGCGTTGGCCATATCGACGCGGTCACGCCGATCCGCGACGTGGTCGCGCAACTGTCTGCCGAGTACACCGCCGCGCGGCGGCGGTTGCAGATCGGATCCTGAAGAAGCGGGCGAGAAAAAGGGGTCAGACCCCTTTTTCGCGCCGTTCCCCGACTACGGCCGCACGTAGGCCCAGCCTTCCTGCTGGCGCTTCATGATGCCGACCACGCCGGAGTCGACGTGGGCGATGCCGCCGATCAGGTCGGCGTTCGTCAGCTTCATGTTGCGGATGGTGTTGTCGCAGGCGACGATGCCGACGCCCCCGTCCATCGCGCCGACCACGCGGTCGCGCACCTTCGACTCGGCCTTCAGCATGTTCAGTCCCGGGCCGTAGGCGATGATCTCGATCTGGACCTTGTCCTTGCCGAGGTCCTTCTGCACGTTCAATGCGTTGTTCAGCGCGAGGTTCCACTTCGCGGGATCGTTGTCGCTCACCTGGATCACGAGCTTGTTCGTTTTCACGTCCGCTGCGAATGCCGGTGCGGTGGTTTGCAGCGTGCCGACGGCGAGCGCGGCGAACAGCGCCATCGCGGTAAACACCTGTTTCATGGTCATTTTCCCCTCCTGCGGGTAGTGGTTGGATGCTGCCCTGCCTGGATAAGACGCAGACGCCACGGGCTTTATTCCGGGTTCCGCATGGAATAATCGCGTGAACTGTCGCGTCACTTGACCATGGGTCTGCGATTTCTCTTCGGCAAACGTCCCGGATTCCGAACGCGCGTGGCGGCGCACCGCGACGTCCTGTATCGCCTCGCCTTCGCCTGGTGCCATGACGCCGCGCTCTCGGATGACCTCGTCCAGGAGACCCTGCTGCGCGCGCTTGCGCACCGCGCCCAGCTGCGCGATCCGGAACGCCTCAAGAGTTGGCTCTGCAGCATTCTCGCCAATGCCCTGCGCGACCATTACCGGCGCTTGCGGCCGAACGACGACATCGATGCGCTCGCCGAGGAACTGGCGGATCCTGCACCCACGCCCGAAGAGGCGAGGGCGCAGGCGGAACTTGTGGCGCGGGTGCGCAAGGCCATTGCCCGCCTGCCGCTGGGGCAGCGTCAGGTGCTGACGCTGGTCGACCTCGAAGGACTGTCCTACGCGGAGGTCGGCGAGGCGCTTGCGGTGCCGCTCGGCACCGTGATGAGCCGGCTGTGTCGCGCGCGCGAGGCGCTGCGCACGCCGCTGCTGGCCTACGCGCCGGGGACGGGCGCGGTGCCGCTCAGGCGGGTGAAATGAACCGGGACGCAAACGTGTCGCCCGAGATGCAGAACGCCTTCGTCGATGGCGAACTGGACGCCGCGGACTGGACGCAGCTGATCGACCGGCTCGGACGGGATGCCGAGCTGCGTCGCGAACTGTGCGAGTTGCGCGCGATGAAGGACATGGTGCGCAGCGCGTACGCAGGCGTGCAGGCGCAGGACCGTCCGCCTCGCTCGCATCCGGGACGTCGTGCGCTTGCGGCCGGACTGGCGACGGCGTTGCTGGGCGCGGGCTGGATTGCCCATTCCTGGACGGTGCCGGCGCCACAACTGGCGGGTGACCCGGCATTGCGCCCGGCGGTGGCGGCCAGTCATGTGCTGGTGCACGTGAGCTCCGGTCAACCCGAGACGCTGGCGATTGCGCTCGACGAGATCGAGGACCTGCTGCGCGCGTCGAAGGCCGAAGGCCGGGCGCTCGACCTCGAAGTGGTCGCAAACGGCAGCGGGCTCGACCTGTTGCGCGCCGACGCCTCGCCGCATGCCGCGCGTATTTCCGCGTTGCGCCTGCGCTACCCGAACCTCGCGTTCATCGCCTGCAACCAGACCATCGACCGGCTGCGCGAGCACGGCGTGACGGTGGAACTTCTGCCAGGCGTTCAGGTGGCGCCCTCGGCGCTCGACCAGGTGGTGAAGCGCATGCAATCGGGCTGGGCCTACATCCGCGCATGAGCGCTTCCGGGGCTGCCGGACCCGGGCGATCCTCTGCCGGGCGACGCACCTCGCTATACTCGCCCTCCGAACATCGGAGGTCCGCATGTCCCGCATCGAATCCCTCGAGGCCCTGCGCGCGCAACTCGCCGCCTTTGCCGCCGAGCGCGACTGGGAGCAGTTCCACAGCCCGAAGAACCTCGCCATGGCGCTTGCCGGCGAGGCGGGCGAGGTGCTCGAGCACTTCCGCTGGCTGAGCGAGGCCGAGAGCTGCGCGCTGCCGGCGGCCACCCGCGACGCGGTGGCGCTCGAAATTGCCGATGTGCTGCTGTTCCTGGTGCGGCTCGCCGACCGGGTCGGCGTCGATCCGCTCGAGGCGGCGACGCGCAAGCTGGCGCTGAACGCGGAGAAGTACCCGGTCGAGAAGTCCCGCGGCCGTGCCACGAAGTACGACCGGCTCTAGCCCGATGCACGCCTACCGACACCTGTTCCACGCCGGCAACTTCGCCGACGTCTTCAAGCACGCGCTGCTCACGCGGCTGGCGATCGCGCTCACGCGCAAGGACAAGCCGTTCTGCTACCTCGATACCCACGCCGGACTCGGGCGCTACGACCTGAAGCACCCCTGGGCGCAGAAGAACCGCGAGTTCAAGAACGGCCTCGCGCGCGTCTGGCAGCGCGACGACGTCCCCGAACTGCTCGTGCCGTGGCTGGAGGCGGTGCGCGCGGTGAACCCGGGCGGGGTGCTGCGCGAGTACCCGGGATCGCCGGTGTTCGTGCAGCGCCTGCTGCGGCCCGACGATCGCATGGTCCTGTGCGAGCTGAACACCAAGGATCACGCCACGCTGAAATCGAACATGGCGGGGGATGCGCGCGCGAGTGCGCACCACCTCGACGGCTTTACCGCGGTGCGCGCGCACCTGCCGCCGCGCGAGCGGCGCGGGCTGGTGCTGATGGACCCGGCCTTCGACCAGCCCGGAGAGTTCAAGCGCGTGCTGGCTGCGCTGGTGGAGGCGCACCAGCGCTTCGCCACCGGCGTGCTGGCCTTCTGGTACCCGATGATGGAACCGGTGGCGATGCACCGCTTCGAGGAGGACGTGGCCGCCTGCGGCGTGCCGCGCATCCTGCAGCTTGAACTGACGGTGCACGCGCACGGCGCCTCGGGCGGGCTGCGCGGCTGCGGCCTGCTGGTGGTGAACCCGCCCTTCGGCTTCGAGGCCGAGGCGCGCGAAATCGCCAAATGGCTCGCGCCGATCCTCGCCGAGGGGCGCGGCGGCAAGCAGCGCATCCGCTGGCTGACCGGCGAGAAGATCGCGCGCGAACCGGTGGACGAGGACGAACCGGACGATTCGCCGGCAGCGCCGAAACCCGCACCCCAGCACGTGCGCTGGGATCCCGCGAAGCGCCCGGCCGCGCGTCGCGCCGCCGCCGCCGCGCGCGCCGCGGCCAAGGCACCAAAGCGGGGCGCGGCCAGGAAAAGGGGTCAGACCCCTTTTCGCGCGGATGCGCCCGGCGACGCACGGGCAAGCCCCTCAAAAAGGGGTCAGACCCCTTTTCGCAAGGGCGAACCCGCGAAGGGCGCAAAAAGGGGTCTGACTCCTTTTCGGGCGCCGTCCCGCAAACCCGTGAAGTAGGAAACCGGACATGACACGCAGCCTGAAGCTCGGATACGTCGGCGTCGGCCTGATGGGCGGCCCCATGGTGAAGCGCCTCGCGGCGCTGGGGTGGAAGGTGCGTGCCTGGGACATCGTCCCGGCCACGCTCGCGGCGGCGCGCGCCGCCGGCGCCGAGGCGGCAAGCTCCGCGGCGGACGCCGCGCGCGACGCCGACCTGGTGCTCCTCAACCTGCCGACCCCGGCCGCGGTGCACGACGCGGTCTTCGGCAAGGGCGGCGTGGCCGAGGTGATGCGCGCCCCGCAGTTGCTGGTCGATTTCTCCACCATCGAGGTCGCCACCTGCCACGACTACGCAGCGCGCCTCGCCAGGGGCACCGGCTGCCGCTGGGTCGATGCGCCGGTCTCCGGCGGGCCGCCCGCGGCCGCAGAGGGCAAGCTCACCATCATGGCGGGCGGCAGCGACGCCGACCTCGAACGCGTGGCCTCGCTGATGGCGGACGTCGGCCAGCGCTGCACCCGCATGGGCGAGACCGGCGCCGGGCTCGCGGCGAAGATGATCAACCAGCTGATCGTCGGCGTCGGGCAGGCGATGCTGGGCGAAGCCGAGGCGCTCGCCGAGCAGGCCGGCATCGACGTCGCGCGACTGCCCGAGTGCCTCTCCGGCGGCTACGCAGACAGCCCGATGCTGCAGGCCTATTGGCCGCGCATGGTCGACCGCGACTACGCGCCGCGCGGCTATGTGCGGCAGTTGCTCAAGGACCTGGAGATGGTGAACGACTGGGCGCACGGCATGAAGGCGCCGGTGCCGCTGATGGGGCTTGCGCTGCAGCTGTACCGCATGGCGGCCCACAACGGGCACACCGAGCTTGACACCGCGGCGATCCGCAAGCTGTATGGCGACTGAGCGGCGCCTGCGCCGCCGGGGCGCCGCCCTCGGGCGGGGCGCGCAGGCCGCTCACGTGAGGCCGAGAATCGGGCCCAGGGTTTCCGGCGTCAGCTGCGCGCCGGAATAGAACTTCCCGTCGACCTCGAGCACGGGCGAGGACCGGATGCCGAGGTCCTCGATCTTCTCGGCGGCGTCCTCGTCCATCATCAGGTCGAAGGCCTGGAAGGGCACGGCCTTCGACTTCAGGTACTGCTTCAACCGCTCGCACGGCGCGCAGAGCGGGGTCGAATAGACGATCACGGTCTGCGGCATGCTCAGACCTTGCCCTCGGCCTTCAGCTGGCGATACAGCTCTTTCCTGCGCAGCCAGTCCTGCTCGACCTCGCCGGACTTCCACGGTTGCTCGGGCGTGAAGACCAGGTCCTTCCAGGCCTCGCCCTGGCTCCACCTGAACGGGGTCTGCAGCGTGGTGCGAGGCGCGAAGGCGCGCTCGAGCAGCTTGAAGCCCATCTCGAGGATCTCGCGCTGCTGTTCCGGGTTGTGCGGCTCGCCGCAGGGGTTACCGAGCGGGAAGTCGGTGTGCACCACACGCGCGAGGCCCACGTGCTCGACGATGTCGCGCGCCGCCGCCAGCACCACGGTCGGGATGCCGTTGGCTTCGAGGTGACGCGCCACCAGGCTGATGGTCTGGTGGCACACCGGGCAGACCGGCACCAGCACCGCGACATCGGCGCCGTCCTCGCGGCAGCGCTCGAGCACCGCCGGCGCGTCGCGCTCTCGCGTGCGCCGCTGGCTGTAGGCGTTGAACACGCCGTGGAAGCGCGCCGTCAGGCTGCCGATGCGACCGGCCGCCACCGCCTCGTGCAGGCGCGTGGTCGGAAAAAACGTGTCCACGTCCTCGAGCGTAGTGGCCGCCTGGTCGAAGCTGTGCGAGGGGCTGTAGAGCTGCGCCGCCGGCAGGTCGGAGGCAATGGTGTAGCTGCCGCCGATGTTGTTCATCTGCGCCTCGTCGCCGGCCTCTTCCGCGCCGCGGATCGAGATCTCGCTGGTCGAGACCAGCGTCACCCGGCATTCGGCGAGTGGCTTCGTCAGCGGCGTGAAGGGCACATCCTCGAAATGCGCCCACTTGTAGGGCTTGTCGTAGCCCTGCGAGAGGTAGTACTCGCGGGTCTTGTCGATGTAGCGGACGTGTCCGGCCATGATGATGCGTGCTCGTGGGGGTGGAGGTGCATCATCGGGACCGCGCGGGGGCGCTGTCAATGCTTCGGAAGCGGCGTTCGCTGGACGAAACGCGGAGCCGGCGCCCGAGCGGAGGCGCGGCCGGTGCGCCGGCTCAGGGATCCGGCACCAGCCCGGGCGCGCCTGCGCGGGCGATGCGGCGCCGCACCCAGCGGGTGCCAAGCGCGGTGAGCAGCGCGACCACGGGAATCGAAACCGCGGTCACCAGGTCGACATCGAGGCGCACACCGCCCGCATGCAGACCCCTGGCCGCATAGGCGACCAGGCCGACTAGGTAGTAGGTGATCGCGGCGATCGACAGGCCTTCGACGGTCTCCTGCAGGCGCAGCTGCAGCCGCGCGCGCCGGTCCATGGAAGTGAGCAGGGACTGGTTCTGCCGTTCGCGCGCCACGTCGACGCGGGTCGAGAGCAGGTTGCCCGCCTGCGTCACGCGTTCCGAGAGCTCCACCAACCGGTGCGCGACCGACTCGCAGGTGGCGATGGCCGGCGAGAGCCGGCGCGCCATAAATTCTGCCAGCGTCTGCGTGCCCGGCATGCGCTTCTCGCGCAGTTCGGTGATGCGGCCACCGACCAGGTCGTGGTAGGCGCGCGTCGCGCTGAAGCGGAAGCGCGACTCGCCGATCGCACTTTCGACATCCGCAGCGAGCCGCGTAAGCGCTTCGAGCAGCCCCTCGTCGCTGCCGTCGCCGCGGGCGAGCGCCGCGGTGAGCAGCGCGAGTTCGCGCTCCATGTCGGCGAGCCGTGGCGAGACCTCGCGCGCGATCGGCAGGGCGAGCAGCGCCATCATCCGGTAGGTCTCGATCTCGAACAGCCGCTGCAGGCTGCGGCCGGCCTGGTAGCTCGACAGGTCTCGATCGAAGACGAGGAAACGGCCGAAACCGTCGGCGTGGACGCGGAAATCGGTGAAGGCTGCAGCCGCGCCGTCGCCGATGCCGGAGCCGACGACGTAGTTGCCGCCGAAGTTCGCCGAGATCCCGGCGAGGTCCGGCAGCGCTTGTGCGCGATCGAGCAATTCGGCATGTGCCGCGACGATGGTGTGCCCGGGGATTCCGGCGAGCCAATCCTTCGGTACGGCGCCTGCGGCCGGATCTACGAACGGCGTGGCTGAGGCGCCGCGCAGGAAGAAGGTGTGGCTGGAAAACTCGGTGTGCCGCTCCCAGCGCAGGCGGAACGGACCGAGATCGGCGGCGAAATGGATGGCGTCCGCGGGCGGTGGATGCGCGCCGTAACGCTCGCAGAGCGTGGCGAGATGCGCTTGCTCACGGGCGCGTTGCGCCGGATCGACCAGCACCGCGAGATAGGAGGCGCGCTGGGGTGCAGCCAGTGGCGCGTGCGGACGTGCGTGCACCTCATTGGCGAGCTGGAAGCGCTGGGGATGATTCTCCGGGAGCTGCATGGGCGGCCGCAGGACGGGGCTCAATCCAGGTAGCGCACCGCGCCGCGCTTCTTCAGGGCCTTCTCGTCCCAGAACTTGCGCGGCTTGCCGGACTTGACGATGGCGAGGGTCTCGGCTTCCTTGCGCCGCACCAGCTCGAGGTTCGCGGCGACCTGCTTCGCCTCGGCGAGCGGCACCACCACCACGCCGTCGCGGTCGCCGGCAACGATGTCGCCCGGCTGCACCGTGACGCCGCCGCAGCTGACGCCGAGGTTGATCTCGCCGGGGCCGTTCTTGAACCCGGAGTTCGGCGCCCAGCCGCGCGCGAACACCGGCAGGCCGACCTTCAGCAGGCCGGGCACGTCGCGCACCAGCCCGTCGCAGACGATGGCGACCACCCCGAGCTGCTTCGCGCGCATCGCCCAGAGGTCGCCGATCACGCCGGCGGTCTCGTCGCCATGCGTGGCGATGACGATGACGTCGCCCTTCTTCACGAAGTCGAGGATCGCCATCGCCGCGAGGTTGTCGTTCGGCGGGCACAGCGCGGTGACCGCGCTGCCCGAGAACGTCATGCGCGCATCGATCGCCTTGATGCGGTGGTGCATACAGCCCTTGCCGTTATACGCGTCGGTGATGAAGCCGGTGGGCGTGTTGCGGTAGGCGCGGGCGAGGGCGGGCGCAGGCCGCTCGACGCGGCGACGGATGGTGAGTGCGAGGGGATCGCCGATCATGGTGGGCTCCGCAAGGGGCTGCTTCGGGGGTTCAGGGGACGATCTTCTCGCTGCGGAACTGCCTGAGCAGCCGCACGAACATGTCTTCGCTGTCGACCACCGCATGGAAGCCGTGCTGGCGGCACTTGGTGGTGCTGGTCATGACGTCGTACTCGCAGCCGAAGACGTAGTCGCCGAAGGGCCAGGCCACCACCTTGTCGTAGGCGTAGGGCTGCAGGCCGTGCTTCTTCGCGAGCGCGTCCCAGACCGGCGCCTTGTCGCTCATGTGCGCGACCAGCGAGATCGTCTGCGGCTCGGCCACCGGCATCTCGAACACCTCGGCGATGCGCGGCCACAGGTTCATCCAGCGGAAATAGTCGCCGTTGGTAATGTTGTAGGCCTGGTTCGCGGCGCGCGGCTCGAGCGCGCCCCAGACCGCGGCCTCGGCCATGTGCGTGGACTCGGTCACCTGGTAGATGGCCTTCCACGCCCCGGGCTTGCCCGGAAAGTGCAGCGGCAGGCCGAGCGCCTTCGAGATCGAGGCATACACCGCGATCACCGGCACGATGCTCATCGGCGTGCCGGGCGCGAAGCCGCACAGCGTCTGCGGCCGCAGTTCGGTCCAGTGCCAGCGCTTGCCGCGCTGCGCCGCCACCAGCCAGTCGATCTGGTCGAAGTAATAGTCCGGCGGCATGTGGCGCGGATCGTCCTCCTTCGCCGGCGTGCGGAACGGCCCGAGGTGCGAGCCGTAGTACTTGGTGCCGGTGACCAGCACCACGCGCTCGAGGCCCTTCGAGGCGGCGTCGATCGCGGTGACGGCATTCGCAAGCATGTCGCGGTTCGCGTCGATGCCCCGGGCGTAGTCCGCGGCCTGGGTGCCGCTGGCCTGGAAGGCGGCATAGAACACGTGGGTGGCGGTCTTCAGCCCGGAGAGTTTCGCCGCGACGTCCGCCTTGTCGAGCAGGTCGACCGGGATATAGCGCACGTTGCCGTGGTCTTCGCCCTTGCGGCGCGACAGCCCGACCACCTCCCAGTCGGGCAGGGTGGCGAGTTTCTCGACGATATAGCGCCCGATGACGCCGAGCGCGCCCACCACCACTGCTGTTTTTCTGCTCATGCCCGGATTCTAACCGTCGGGCGGGTTCGGCTTGCGCAATCCCCCGGCCCGCGTTCAAGATGCGGCCTCGCGCACATTGTGGTAACGAGAAGTCGGCATGGAAGACCTGAAAACCCTCGGTCGTTACGAGATCCGCGGCGTGCTCGGCAAGGGTGCCATGGGGCTCGTCTACGACGGCCTGGACCCCAGCCTCGATCGCCGGGTGGCGATCAAGACCATCCTCACGCAGAAGCTCGACGCCGAGGCGGCGCGCATGATCGCGGTGCGCTTCGAGCGCGAGGTCAAGGCCGTGGCCAAGCTGAACCATGCCAACGTCGTGCAGGTCTACGATTTCGGCAACGAGGCCGACCTTGCCTACATCGTGATGGAGTTCGTCGAAGGCAAGGAACTCAAGTCGATCCTCGACGCGGGCGAACCCCTGGAGTTGCGCACCACGTTCCGCCTCATGGGGCAGTTGCTCGATGCCCTGGAGTGCGCGCACGAGGCCGGGGTCGTGCATCGCGACATCAAGCCGGCGAACGTGATGGTGACCGCCGACGGCCGCGCCAAGCTGGCCGACTTCGGCGTCGCGCGCGTGAGTGATTCCGGCGCCAACGCAGCCGAGGCGACGCGCATCGGCGCCATGGTGGGCACGCCGGCCTATATGTCGCCCGAACAGATGCAGGGCCAGAAGCTCGACCGGCGCTCCGACCTCTTCTCCGTCGGCATCCTGTTCTACGAGATGCTGACCGGCAAGCGCCCCTTCAGCGGCACGCAGTGGGCGCTGGCGAAGATGATCATCGAGGACGACCCGGTGTGGCCCTCGGCGCTGGTGAAGGTGCCGCCGAGCTTCGATCGTGTCGTCGCCAAGGCGCTCGCCAAGGACCCCGACAAGCGCTACGCGACCGCGCGCAAGTTCGCCGAGGCGCTGCAGCGCATCCTCAAGGGCGAGGCGCCCGAGGAACCCGGCGAGGTCGCGGTCCAGCCCGGCCCGGCGCCGAAGGCGGCGCCGCGCGCCGCGCCTGCGGCCCCGCAGGCCGGCGGCGAGGCGGAGGCGGAGTTCTGGAACGAGGTCAAGGACAGCGACGACGCCGACGAGATCGAGCTGTACCTGGAGCAGTTCCCGGCCGGACGCTTCGTCGCGCAGGCGCGCGAGCGCATCGAGTCGCTGCGCGGCAAGGACGCCTGAACGCGGATCGCGATCCGTTTTCGCCGGGTATCATCCCCGCATGCGGACCAACCGGATGAAGGCCAAGTTGCGGGCGGGCGAGCCCGCCTTCGGCGCCTCGGTGATGATTCCCTCGCCGCAGGTGGTGGAGATGCTCGGCGCCTTCGGCTTCGACTGGGTGCTGCTTGATTGCGAGCACGGCACGCTGTCGCCCGAAAGCGTCGAACTGATGGCCATGGCGGCCGAGGCCGCCGGCATGACGGCGATCGCCCGGCCGGTGTCGCGCAGCCGCGAGCACATCGCCCAGGTGCTCGATCGAGGCGTGTCGGGCGTGCAGGTGCCGCACGTCACCAGCGCGGAGGCGGCGCGCGAGGCGGTGCGCGCGGTGAAGTTCCACCCACTGGGCGAGCGCGGCCTGGCCGCGGGCACGCGCGCGGCGCGCTATGACGCGCACGGCGGACTGGAGGCCTATGTGCGCGAGGCGAACGCGCAGACCCTGATCGCGGTGCAAATCGAGGACCGCGAGGCGCTCGATCAGGTCGACGCCATCCTGCGGGTCGAAGGCATCGACGTGTTCTTCATCGGCCCCTCGGACCTGTCGCAGTCGATGGGCCATCCGGGCAACCCGGGCGCACCCGAGGTGGCCGCGGCGATTACGCGGGTGCTCGGGCAGGTGGCCGCAACCGGCGCCGTGGCCGGCATGCCGGCCACGCAGGACAACGTGCAGGCGCTGCTGGCGAAGGGCGTGCGGTATATCTACACTCATACCCCGCGCCTGCTGGGCGCCGGGGCGAAGGGCTTCCTCGGCGCAGCGCGTCCCGCGGCGCGCTAGCGGCTCAGTCGCCGATCGGCGCGACGCGGTACTCCAGCACTTCCTCACGCGCCTGCAGGGCGCTGCACAGTTCGGGCACCTTGTCCGCGCTTCGCGTGCGCAGCGTCATGCGCGACTCGATCCAGCGGAACAGCGACAGCGTGCCGAGCGTCAGCGCCGCGGCAAGCCCGGCCGGGATATGGAAACCGATGCCGACGAGGATGCCGATCGCCGCGGTGATCCAGATCGAGGCCGCCGTGATGAGGCCGCGGATCGTCAGGCCTTCCTTCATGATCGCGCCGGCGCCGAGGAAGCCGATGCCGGTCATGATGCCCTGCGCCATGCGGGTCGGTTCGACCACGTTGCGCACGTTGTTGCCGCCGTTGAACCATTGCGACTCGTACACGGTCACAAGCATCGGCACCGTGGAGGCGAGGCAGACCAGCGCGTGGGTGCGAAAACCCGCCGGGCGGCCGTGGTAGCTTCGTTCCAGCCCGATGAAGGCGCCGACCGCGAGCGCGGCCACCAGCGGCAGCGCGATTTCGGCGATGATGAGTTCCTGTGCGTACCTGGCGGAATTGTGACAGCCCGATGAGAACCTGCAAATTCCCGTCCTTGGCCTGCGTCCTCGCGGCCGCGCTGTTCGCCACCGGCGTCGAGGCCCAGACCTTCCGCAGCGAGGTGCACGGCTTTCGCGTGGTGCGCCTGCTCGAGGGGCTGGAGCATCCCTGGAGCCTCGCCTTCCTGCCCGATGGCATGCTGATCACCGAGCGTCCCGGGCGCCTGCGCGTGGTGCGCGGCGGGCGCCTCGAGCCGAAGCCGGTCGCCGGCGTGCCGGACGTTGCCGCCGTCGGGCAGGGCGGCCTGTTCGACGTCGTGCTGCATCCGCAGTTCGCCAGCAACCGGCTCGTCTACCTCGCCTACGCGGCGCGCGGCGCCGACGGCATCGGCACCGAACTCGCGCGCGGCGTCCTCAAGGGCGACCGGCTGGAGAACGTGCAGGTGTTGTTCCGGCAAAGCCCCAAGGGCAGCACCGGCCGTCATTTCGGCGGCCGCATCGTCTTCGACCGTGCGGGCATGCTCTACCTCACGTTGGGCGACCGCGGTGAAATGGAACGCGCCCAAAGGCCCGACGACCATGCCGGCTCCGTCATCCGCCTGCACGACGACGGCCGCATCCCCGCCGACAATCCCTTCGTCGGCAAGCCCGGCTGGAAGCCCGAGAAATACACCCTCGGCAACCGCAACATGCAGGGCGCCGCCCTGCATCCGGGCACCGGCGCCCTCTGGACCCACGAACACGGCCCGCAGGGCGGCGACGAGGTCAACGTCATCCGCGCCGGCACCAACTACGGCTGGCCCGTCATCACCTACGGCGTCAACTACGGCATCGGGACGAAGATCGGCGAAGGCACCCACAAGGCCGGCATGGCGCAGCCGATCCACGCCTGGGTGCCATCGATCGCGCCTTCGGGCATGGCGTTTTACAGCGGCGACAAATTTTCACAGTGGCGCGGCGACCTGTTCGTCGGCGCGCTGCGCGACCAGATGCTGGTGCGGTTGAAGCTGGACGGCGAGAAGGTGGTGAAGGAGGAGCGCTTGATCCACGGCGTTCTGGGGCGGATCCGGGACGTGAGGGTAGGGCCGGATGGACTGATCTACCTGCTCACGGATTCCAGCGATGGCGTGCTCGCAAGATTGGAGCCCAACCCGTAGAGGGTTTTGCTTTTAATCGAGATGCCGGGACGCGGTCCCGGCATCCAGCGGGGGACAGGGGGGCAAGGCCCCCGGTGGTGCCTTCGTTCAGCGCGGTGCGTGATTCTTGCGCTCTGGCCCCGCGGCGATCAATCCCCAGCGATCGTATATATCCCTCACCGGGGGCCTTACCCTCCGCCCCCCGCTGGGTACCGGGACTGCGTCCCGGTACCTCGGGTGAGAGGTTGACGTAGTTCGAGGGGTGCCGTGCTTTACTCAAACCTGGATGGAGAAGCCTCCATCCACCGTAATCGCCGCCCCGTTCACGAAATCCGACGCCGGGCTGGCGAGGAATACGGTGATGCCTTCGAAATCCCTGGGATCGCCCCATCGGCCCTGCGGGGTGCGTCGCAGGACGTTTTCGTGCAGGCCCTGAATCTGTTCGCGCGCCCTGATGGTCAGGTCGGTATTGATCCAGCCGGGCAGCACGGCATTGGACTGGATGTTGTCCTTGCCCCAGGCGGAGGCGCAGGCCTTGGTGAACTGGACGATGCCGCCCTTGGAGGCGGCGTAGGCGGGGGCGAAGGCGGCGCCGAAGATGGATAGCATGGAGCCGATGTTGATGATCTTGCCGGCGCCGGTCTTTTTCATCGCCGGGTGGGCGGCGTGGCAGCACAGGTAGGCGCTGGTGAGGTTGGTGTCGAGGACTTCGCGCCATTCGGCGAGCGACAGCGTTTCGGGGGGCTTGCGGATGTTGATGCCGGCGTTGTTGACGAGGATGTCGAGGCGCCCGCAATCCTTGACGGTCTTCGCCACCAGCGCGGCGACGGAGGCTTCATCAGTGACGTCGACGCTGATGGCGCGGGCGCCGCCCTTGCCGAGCTTCGACAGGGTGTCGACGGCGGCTCTTGATTTTTCGGAGTTTCTCGCCGCGACGACCACGTGGGCGCCTGCGGACGCGAGGCCCCGCGCCATGCCGAGCCCGATGCCGCCGTTGCCCCCGGTGACGATCGCCACCTTGCCTGTAAGATTGAACATTGCGCGTCTCCCCTGTTGGATGGGTCCTGCGGAACCGCGGCGAGCCTAACCGCTGGCGGCGGAACCCACAACCCGCGCCCCGCACCGGGTTCAGCCCCGGTTGCGATGCCGCTATACTTTTGCCTGCGCCATGGACGAACTCGATTTTTCCGCCCCGAAGCCCGCACAAGCCGGGCAGCCGTCGAAACCGGTGGCGCCCTCCGCGCCCGACATCCTCTACGACCCGAACGTCGCCTACGCCTTTTTCCGCAATGGCGGCAAGGAGGAGCTGATCGAGGGCGGCAAGTTCATCTTCGAGGAGAACCAGAAGGGCGGCGGGTTGTTCGGCAAGGCCGACCGCATGTACCTGCTGGTCGAGGGCCTGGTCGGCCTGATGGCCAAGGGGGAGTTCCTCACGGTGCTGCGCCCGGGCGACATCTTCGGCGAGATGGCGGTGGTGGCCGGCCTGCCGCGCACCGCCACGGCGAAGGCGCAAACCGCCTGCAAGCTGGTGTCGCTGGACAACAAGGCCTTCCTCGGCGCCCTCGCCAAGGCGCCCGAGTTCGCCCTGATGCTGATGAGCATGATGGTCAACCGGCTGCGCGCGCTGATGGCGAAGCCCGGCGGCGTGACCTCGAACGAGGCGCCTTCCGAGAGCAGCGCGGTGTTCGACAAGAAGCTGATGACCGAACTGCACAAGCTGCTGGCCGACCGCCCGCCGATGGAGGTGCCGCCGCAGAAGGCGGTGATCGCCGCCGGCGCCGCGGGCACCATGATGTACGTGCTGCTCGAGGGCAGCGTCGACATCGTCGTCGGCACCACGGTGGTCGAGCGCATCGGCGCGGGCGGCCTGTTCGGCGAGATGGCGCTGGTCGATCGTTCGGCGCGCGCTGCGAGCGCGATCGCGCAGACCGACTGCAAGCTGCTGCCGCTCAACCGCAATGATTTCCTCGCGCTGGTCAGGACCAATCCCGCGTTCGGCGCCTCGCTGCTGAAGGCGATCGCGGTGCGCACCAGCGCCCTCGTCAAGAAGTAGATCCGGCGTCCGGCCCGGCGCGTGCGCCGGCCCCGCGGCGCGCGTACTCCAGGAAACCCCGCACAGACATGGCCCAATTCGCCTACACGATGCGCCGCGTGACCAAGGTGGTCCCGCCCAAGCGCACCATCCTGAAGAACATTTCGCTCAACTTCCTGCACGGTGCCAAGATCGGCGTGCTCGGCATGAACGGCTCGGGGAAGTCCTCGCTGTTGCGCGTCATGGCCGGCGTCGACAAGGACTTCGAGGGCGAGTTCGTCTCCGACCCGAAGCTGAAGATCGGCTACCTGCCGCAGGAACCCGAGCTCGACCCGAAGAAGGACGTGCGCGGCAATGTCGAGGAGGGACTCGGCGAGTTCTTCGCCGCGAAGAAGCGGCTCGAGGAGATCTACGCCGCCTATTCCGAGCCGGACGCGGACTTCGACAAACTCGCCGAGGAGCAGGCGCAGCTGGAAGCGCTGGTGGGCGCGAGCGACCTCGAGCACCGCCTCGAGATCGCCGCGGACGCGCTGCGCCTGCCGCCCTGGGACATGGACGTGACGAAGATCTCCGGCGGCGAGCGGCGCCGCGTCGCGCTCTGCCGGCTGCTGCTGTCGGAACCCGACCTGCTGCTGCTCGATGAGCCGACCAACCACCTCGACGCGCTCTCGGTGCTGTGGCTGGAGCGCTACCTCGAGCGCTTCCCGGGCACCGTGATCGGCGTCACGCACGACCGCTACTTCCTCGACAACGTCGCCGGCTGGATCCTCGAGCTCGACCGCGGCATGGGCATTCCCTGGGAGGGCAACTATTCCTCCTGGCTCGAGCAGAAGGAGCAGCGGCTGAAGGTCGAGGCCAAGCAGGAGGAAGCGCGCATCAAGGCGCTCGCCACCGAGCTCGAATGGGTGCGCTCGAATGCCAAGGCGCGGCAGGCGAAGTCGAAGTCGCGCCTCGCGCGCTTCGAGGAAATGCAGTCCGCCGAGTACCAGAAGCGCAATGAGACCAACGAGATCTACATCCCGCCCGGCCCGCGCCTGGGCGGCGTGGTGATCGAGGCCGAGGGCCTGTCGAAGGCCTTCGGCGACAAGCTGCTGTTCGAGAACCTGACGTTCCGGCTGCCGCCCGGCGGCATCGTCGGCGTGGTGGGGCCGAACGGGGCGGGCAAGACGACGCTGTTTCGCATTCTCGCGGGCACGGTGAAGCCGGATGCCGGCACGCTGCGCATCGGCGAGACCGTGAAGCTCGCCACGGTGGACCAGAGTCGCGACAGCCTGGACCCCGACAAGAACGTCTGGGAGGAGATCTCCGACGGGCTGGACATGATCACGGTGGGGGAGTTCTCGACGCCGAGCCGCGGCTATGTCGCGCGCTTCAATTTCCGCGGCGGCGACCAGCAGAAACGCGTCGGCGACCTGTCCGGGGGCGAACGCAACCGCCTGCACCTGGCGAAGATCCTGCGCAGCGGCGCCAACGTGTTGCTGCTGGACGAGCCGACCAACGACCTCGATGTCGAAACCCTGCGCGCGCTCGAGAACGCCCTGCTCGACTTCCCCGGATGCGCGGTGGTGATCTCGCACGATCGATGGTTCCTGGACCGGGTGACCACGCACATGCTCGCCTTCGAGGACGAATCGAACGTCGTCTGGTTCGAGGGCAACTACGCGGACTACATGGCCGACCGTCGCAAGCGCCTCGGCGACGACGCCGACCAGCCGCACCGCGTGCGCTACCGCCCGCTGAAAGCCTGAGTGCCATGTACGACGACTGGTTCGCGAACGCGACGGTGGTGGCGGCGACGATCGCTGCGGTCTCGCTCAGCGTGCTGGTGCATTACGAAGGCCTGCTCTTCATGTCGCGGCGCCTGGCTCGGCCCGAGGGCATGCGGCGCGTGAAGGTGCTGTACGCGATCTTCGGCGTGGTGGCGCTGCACGTTTCCGAAATCTGGATCTTCGGCCTCACCTACTGGATGCTGCTGCAATGGCCGGGCTGCGGCCAGCTCGGCGGCGAGCCCCTGACGCATTTGTTCGACGCGGTGTACTTCTCTGCCACCACCTTCAGCACCCTCGGCTACGGCGACATCGCGCCGCTCGGGCCGATCCGCTTTCTCGCCGGCACCGAATCGCTGATCGGACTGGTGCTGATCACCTGGTCGGCCTCGTTCACCTACCTCGAGATGGAGAAGTTCTGGCGCAGCAGCTGAGCGGGCGCCGGAATGGCGTTATGAGTAACATATAAGTTACCATAGGGCCGGTACCGACGCCCGGCCGGGCGCGCCTCAGCGCCAGAGCGTGATCGCCACCAGTCCCAGCGTCAGCAGCGCCACCCCGGCGTACTCGATCGGCGCGAGGCGTTCGCTGAACAGGCGCCGCGACACGATCATCGCGAACACCAGTTCGATCAGGCCGAGGGTGCGCACGTAGGCCGCGGTGGTGAGGGTGAAGGCGGTGAACCAGCCCACCGAGGCCGCCGCACCCATGAAGCCGGCGAACAGCGACGCCCGCCACGCGCGCAGCACGCGCAGCACCACGTCGGGGTCGCGTGCCAGCAGCCAGCCGCCGAGCAGCACCGTCTGGATCGCCTGCGCGACCAGCAGCGTCCAGGCCGCCGCCATCAGGAAGGGCACCTCGCCGAGCGACAGGGCGGCGGCGCGATAGCCGATCACCGAGAAGGCGAAGCCGGCCCCGGAGCCCAGCCCGAGCAGCGCGGAGCGCGAGCGCAAGCCCGCGGCCAGCGAGGCGAAGGGCCGCTGCCTGTCCGCCGGCGAAAGCAGCAGCACGCCCGCGGTGCCGCAGGCCACGGCGAAGGCCGCGGTGGCGGTAATCGGGTCGCCCAGCACCACCAGGCCGAACACCGCGACCTGCACGATCTCGGTCTTGGAATAGGCGACGCCGAGCGTGAAGTTGCGCTCCTGCATGGTGCGCAACAGCAGCGCGGTGGCGGCGATCTGGCTCACCGCACCGAAGGTGACCCAGAGGAAGAACGCGAGGTCCGAGGCCGGGATCTCCCAGCCGCCGAAGGCCTTCACGCCGCCGAGCCAGGCGGCGGCGAAGGGCAGGCCGTAGAGGAAGCGCACCAGGGTCGCGCCGAGCGTGCCGAGTTCCTTGGTGAGGTGCCGTTGCGCCGCGTTGCGCAGCGTCTGCGCGAACGCCGCCCACAGAGTCACCGGGATCCAGAGCCATTCGACGGGGGTCATGGTCGGGGCGAGTGCAAGCGACGGGAGTTCTTCATGGTGCGCGCGACTATACCTTCCCGCGCCCTCGCGCCGGAATGCGTTTCACCCGGTGTAGGATCGGGCCGGTTCGAAAGGAGACGAAATGCGCATTGCAATCTACGGCAGCGGCGGACTTGGTGGTTACTACGGCGCGCGTCTTGCCGAGGCAGGCCACGAAGTCGGCTTCATCGCGCGCGGCGCGCACCTCGAGGCGATCCGCGCCAACGGCCTGAAGGTGCTGAGCCCGCTGGGCGACGCGCACCTGAAATCACCGCTCGCCAGCAGCAATCCCGCCGACATCGGTCCGGTCGACGTGGTGATCGTCGCGGTGAAGACCTGGCAGGTCACCGAGGCGGCGCAGGCGATGAAGCCGATGGTCGGCAAGGACACGATGGTGGTCCCGTTCCTCAATGGCGTGGAGGCGCCGGACGAACTCGCCGCGGTGCTCGGCAAGGCGCCGGTGCTCGGCGGCCTGTCGAAGGTGTTCAGCCTGATCGAGGCGCCCGGCGTGATCCGCCACCTGAACCCGGGCGCGTACATCGAGATCGGCGAACTCGACGGCAAACCCTCGGCCCGCGTCGAAGTCCTGCGCGCCGCCTTCGCGGGCGCCGGTGCGGACGCGAAGGCGAGCGCCGGCATCCGCCTCGCGCTGTGGAAGAAGCTGCTCACCGTGAGTTCCTGGGCCGGGCTCGGCGCGCTGGCGCGCAGCCCGATGGGCGTCATCATGAAGACGCCCGAGACGCGCGCGCTGGTCGAGCTCGCCATGGACGAGGGCATCGCCGTGGGCCGCAAGCTCGGGCACGACATCGGCGACGGCTTCAAGGCCGAGCTGATGGGCTTCTACGATGGCCTGCCCGAAGGCTCGACCGCCTCGATGCAGCGCGACCTGATGGCCGGCAAGCCCTCGGAACTCGATGCCTGGAACGGCGCCATCGTGCGCTTCGGCGTGAAGACCTGCGTCGACACCCCGGTGCACCGCTTCACCTACCACGCGCTGCTGCCGATGGAGCGGCGCGCGCGCGGGGAAGCCGCCTGAGGGCGCGCGGCCTCGCTCTGGCGCTGCTCGCTGCCTGCGCTGCGGCGCAGGCACAGGCGCCGGTCGCAGATCCGGTCTACGTCATCGAAGTGAAGGGCCCGATCCAGCCCGCGCTGGTCGAGACCCTGCGGCAGGGTCTCGCGAAGGTGAACCGCGAGCGCCAGCCCGCGGGCGCCATCGTCATCCTCGACAGCCACGGCGGCGACGGGCTGGCCGCGATCGAGGCCGGGCGCCTGCTGCGCGAGGCGCGCGCGCACGTCTTCGTGCGCGGCCGCTGCGCGAGCGCGTGCCTCTTTATCTTCGCCGGCGGCGAGGTGCGCGCGGCGCCGGAGGGCGCCATCGGCATGCACCGCGCGCGCATCACGCGTCGCATCGGCGACGGTCCGGCGACGACGGTGGTGGCCGATGAGGATGCGCGGGCAGCCCGCCTGCTCGAGGAGGGTAACCGCCGCGTGCGCGCGTACTTCGAGGAGATGGGCTTCGGGCCGGCCGTCTACGAGGCGATGATGCAGGTGCCGGCGGACGAGACGCGCAACGCCACGCGCGCCGAACTCACTGCGCTCGGCCTGCTCGCCGACGATGCGCGCGCCCGCGCCGCGCAGCGCGCGCAGGACGAGTGCCTGCCGGAAGCGAAGGGTTCGACGCAGTTCGCGCGCTGCTACCGGCGACTGGCCGCTGAGTCCTCGCCGCGCTAGGGCGCCGCGCGCAGCCGCGCCCTGACCAGCGCGATGTTCTGCCGCAGCGCGTAGAGTTCGTCTGTGTAGGAGAGCGGCACCGAGATGCGCTCGGCGCTGGCGTCGAGCCGGTCGAGTTCGGCAATCAACGCCTCGCGGTCGGCGCCGGGCTCGCGCATGGAATCCTCGACCTCGCGCAGCCGCCGGTACCAGCGGAAGACGCGCGAGCGGATGCGGAACTGGTACAACGGCGGCAGCACGCGGGCGAGCGGGATCAGCACCGCGATGATGGAGAACAGCGCCACCCACATGCGGTCGACCAGGTTGGCCATCCAGAACGGCAGGTAGCGTTGCAGTACCGGCGGGCCGCTGCGGAACCAGCGCTCGGCCTCGCGCGCGAGCGGGTACTCGGCGCCCTGCGCGGCGGGAAAGCGCCCCGCGCGCTGCACCCAGCCGCCGCTGCCGTGGATGCGCTGCGCCGCCTGCACGAACAGCTGCACCAGCGCCGGGTGCGTGCCCTCGCGCGCGACCAGCGAGGTCACGGCCGCGACCATCGGCACGTCGTGCGGCGGCACGTCGCGCGTCAGGTCCGCCACGCCGCGGGCGAGCGTCACCGGGCTGAGGAAGCCATGGCGCCGGGCATAGGCCTCGGCCTGCGCGAACTCGAACAGCTTCACGCCTGGGGTCTGCAGCAGCATCTGCACCATCAGCGACTCGGGCGCCGAGACCAGCACCGTGGCGTCGATGTCGCCTGCCAGCAGCGCCACCACGCCGGCGGTCTCGTCGAGGCTGGAGCGCACCAGTTCTTCGCGCTCCATCAGGTTCGATTGCAGCAGCTTGCGCACCAGCCCCGGCGTGCCGCTGCCGCGCGCGCCGGTGTTCACCTTCCAGCCGCGCAACTGGGTCAGCTGGGTGAGGGTCGCCTCCGGCCCGAGGCGCTTGGCGGCCTCGGCGCGATAGAAGATCCACACCGGCTCGTAGAACAGGCTGCCGAGTGCCACCAGCGGGATGCCGGTCTGGTCCTCGTCGACCGCGCGCGCCGCCTCGCTCGCACCGCCCTGCGCGAAGGCGAGCGAGACGTCCTGCTTCGGGTCGCGCAGCAGGCGCACGTTCTCGCGCGCGCCCGCGGTGGGGCGCAGCACCACCTCGATGCCGTGGCGCTTGAGTTCCTTCGCGTAGCGCTCGCCGAAGGCGGCATAGGCGGTGTTGTCGGGACCGGTGGCCAGCACCACGCGCTTCGGCGGCTGCGGCTCGAGCACCCAGTAGGCGGCGCCGATCAGGCCGACGGCGATCGCCACGAAGGGCAGGGCGGTGGCGGCCAACTCGCGCGCCGAAAGCAGGGTTTCGCGCATCGTGCGGCGGGGTCTTTTCGGGGTCGGCAGCATGTCGAAAACAAGCCTATCATTGCCACCTGCCGACGGGGCTGACTTCCCCCCGACGGCGATTCGGTGTATAGGAAGGAATCCAAAAACAACGGTGAATACCGTCCCCCAGGTGCCCAACCTCAATCCGCTCAGATTCTGCTATCACGGACAACATGTCCGCCCGCGCAGCATGTTCCGGGCCCTGCCCGGCGGCGACCGGAAACGCGAAGTCTGCGCCGAGTGCTACGAACGCATCATGTCGGAGCGCAAGGTCAAGTCGCGCCAGCGCATCAGCGTGCTCGGCAAGCCCGCGGCAACGCTGCGCGGCAAGGCGAGCAAGACCAGCGGCACGACGACCGAAGGCCCGCTGAACCGGGCCGTGGCGCCGGCGAAGAAGTCGCGCGCTGCGAAGGCGGCGAAGAAAGCCGGATCGGCGAAGAAAGCCGCCAAGGCCCGCAAGCCCGCCAAGGCGAAGAAGGCGCGCTAGCCGCGTCCCCGGTGGCGCTACCTGCGCCGCGGGGTGAAGGGAAACCTGCCGCGACGGTACTGGATCATCAGCACGCCGCCGAGCAGCCCGCCGAGGTGCGCGAAGTGCGCCACGCCGCGCCCCGTGCCGGTCACTCCGAGCGCGAGTTCCACCAGCCCGAACACCAGCACGAAGACCCGCGCCGGCATCGGGATCGGCGGGATCAGCAGCATCACCCGGCGCTGCGGGAAGTACCAGCCAAACGCCAGCAACAGTCCCCAGACCCCGCCCGAGGCGCCTACCGTGGGCGCGGGCGGCGCGCCCATCCAGGCGGTGACCGCGAGGTGGGTCAGCGCCGCGGTGATCACCGCGGCGAACCAGAACTGCAGGTAGAAGCGCGCGCCGAACAGGCGCTCGATGTCGCCGCCGAACATGTACAGTGCCAGCATGTTGAAGCCTAGGTGCCCGAGGCCCCCGTGCAGGAACGCATAGCTCACCAGTTGCCAGGGCTGAAACTGCGGCGCGTTGATCAACGGGCTGGCGGGCGGCCACAGGGCGAACCATTCGATCAGCGGCAGCGTCGTGCCGGCCTGCAGGATGAACACGACGATGTTGGCGATCAGCAGGGCTTGGGTGACGGGTGGCATGGCAGGACGCGCAGCGGGGCCTTGAAGAAGACGCCCCGATGTTCGCACAGACCGCGGCGGGCCACATGAAGCCGGTCCCGGTGCCCTTCACGCTGGCGGTGCCCGAGGCGGACCTCGAGGACCTGCGCGCGCGGCTTGCGCGCACGCGCTTCCCGGACGAGCCGTCGCTCGCGCCCTGGTCCACCGGCACCAGCCTCGCCTGGCTGAAGGATCTCGTCGAAGAATGGCGCAGCCGCTTCGACTGGCGCGCCGCCGAAGCGAAGCTGAACGCCTTCAAGCAGTTCAGGGTGCCGCTCGGCGGCATCGACCTGCATTTCATCCACGAGGCGGGGCGCGGGCCGGCGCCGATGCCGCTCTTGCTCTCGCACGGCTGGCCGGGCTCGGTGTTCGAGTTCACCCGCCTCATCCCGATGCTCACCGACCCGGCGCGCTTCGGTGCCGACGCCGCCGACAGCTTCACCGTGGTCGCGCCCTCGCTGCCCGGGTACGGCCTGTCGTTCGCGCCGGGGCAGGCGCGCTTCGGCGTCGAGCAGATCGCCGACCTGTTCGCGCAGTTGATGAGCGAGGTGCTGGGCTACGAAAAATTCGCCGCGCAGGGCGGCGACTGGGGCGGCTTCATCTCGTCCGTGCTCGGCCACCGGCATGCGAAGCGGATGATCGGCATCCACCTCAACCTGCTCGCGGTGCGCCGCGACCCGAAGGAAGCGGCAACGTCGGACGAGGAGCGCGCCTACCTCAAGGCGCTCGCGCAATGGCTGAAGGAAGAGACCGCCTACCAGGCGATCCAGGGCACCAAGCCGCAGACGCTCGCCTACGGACTGACCGATTCGCCCGCCGGGCTTGCGGCGTGGATCGGCGAGAAGTTCCGCACCTGGTCGGACAACGACGGCACGCCCGAGGGCGCGATCCCGCGCGAGGACATGCTCGCCGACATCTCGCTTTACTGGTTCACCGGCGCGATCGGTTCGTCGTTCTGGCCGTATTACGCGCGCCTGCACGGGCCCTGGCCGATTCCCGTGGGCGAGACGGTCGACGTGCCGACGGGCTACGTCGAGTTCCCGAAGGAAATCCTCAGGCCGCCGCGCGCGCTCGCGGCGCGCACCTACACCAACATCCAGCGCTGGACCGTGGAGGCGAAGGGCGGGCACTTCGCCGCGCTCGAGCAGCCCGAGGTGCTGGCGCGCGAGATCCGCGCCTTCTTCCGGCCGCTGCGCAGGGGCTCAGCTCAGTAGCTGCCCGCCGTCGACCACCAGCGTCTGCCCGGTGATCCAGCTCGCCGCGTCGCTCGACAGGAACACCACGGCGTTGGCGATCTCCTGCGGCCTGCCGAGGCGCCCGAAGCGGATGCTGGCGCGCACCGCCTCGTAGAGCGCCGGGTTCGCCGCGCGGCGCTGATCCCAGATGCCGCCGGGGAACTCCACCGAGCCGGGCGCCACGCAGTTGACGCGGATGTTCTTCTCGGCGAGCGCGATCGCCTGCGAGGTGGTGTACTGGATCAGCGCCGCCTTCACCGCGCCGTAGGGCACGGTGCGCGGGCTCGGCGCCAGGCCGGCAATCGAGGAAATGTGGACGATGGCGCCGCCGCGCACCGAAAGGTGGCGCAGCGCGGCGTCCGAGGCGCGCACGCTCGCCATCAGGTCGACGCCGAGGCTCGCGGCCCAGCCGGCCTCGTCGTTGCTGACGCCGTAGCCGGTGGCGTTGTTCACCAGCACGTCGATGCTGCCGAGCGCGTCGGCCGCGGCGTTCACCCAGGCGGCCACCGCGTGCGCGTCCGCGAGGTCGCAGGCCATGGCGTGCACGGTGCCGCCGTGCGCGCGCAACTGCGCTTCCGCCTCGCGCACGCCGCGCTCGCCGCGCGCGCAGATCGACACCCCGGCGCCGGCCGCGGCAAAGGCCTCGGCGATCGCGAAGCCGATGCCGCGCGAGGCGCCGCTCACCAGCGCGTTCTTGCCTTCGAAGGAAATCTTCATGGGGTCACCTCAGGCGGGGGCGGGAACTGGATCGGGCTGGGGCTGGCGCCGGGTGGGCGGGCGGTCGTCCATGGTCCATTGCAGCGTGAAGGCGAGCGCGCCGATGAAGAGCAGCGACGCCCAGCCGGTGTTGTACGAGCCGGTGAGGTCGAAGGCGACCCCGCCCAGCCACGCGCCGCAAAACGACCCGACCTGGTGGCTGAGGAAGACGATGCCGTAGAGCATGTTGAAGTGCGCGAGGCCCAGCACCCGGCCGATCAGCACCGTGACCAGCGGCGCGACACCGAGCCACAGGAACCCCATGGCGGCGGCGAAAATGAGCGTCGTGGTGCCGGTCACCGGCAGGGTGACGAAGAGCGCGATGAAGAGCGTTCGAAAGAGGTAGATGAAGGCGAGCAGTTTCTTCTGGCTGTAGCGTGCACCCAGTTGCCCGAACATCCAGGTGCCGAAGGTGTTGAACAATCCGATCAAGGCGAGCGCCTGCGCGCCCACCGCCGGCGACACGCCGCACAGTTCCAGGTACTGCGGCAGGTGGGTGGTGATGAAGATGAGCTGGAAGCCGCAGGCGAAGTAGGCGACCGTCATCGCCATGAAGCCCCGGTGGCTGCCGGCCTCGCGCAGCGCCTCGCCGATTTTCTGCGGGATCACCGGCGCCTGCGCGTCTGCGACATGGGCCGGCTCGCGGATGGCGAAGGCGAGCAGCACCATCACGCCGGCGATCGCCGCGAAGGCCACCAGCGCCATGCGCCAGCCGAAGCCGTCGAGCAGCCATTGCGCCACCGGCGCGAGCACCACGGTGCCCAGCGACCCCACCGCGGCGATCAGGCCGACGGTCTGGCTGCGTTTTTCCGGGGGCGTGGCGCGCGCCACCACGCCGATCAGCACGCCGAAACTCGTGCCCGCGATGCCGATGCCGACCAGCAGGCCGGCGAGGTCGAGGGCTACCGCGCTGCGCGCGTAGGCCATCAGCAGCAGGCCGGCGACATAGCTGAGCGCGGTGGCGACCACCACCGGCCGCGCGCCGTAGCGGTCGGCGATCGCGCCGACGAAGGGCTGCGACAGGCCCCAGACCATGTTCTGCAGCGCGAGCGCGAAGCCGAAGGTGCCGACCGAGACGCCGAGGTCCAGGGTGACCGGGCGCATGAAGAGACCGAGGCTCTGGCGCATCCCCATGCAGAGCGAAATGATCGTGCCGCTGACCAGCAGCAGGATGAGGACGGCGCGGCGGTTGTCTGGCGTGGCCATGGCGGATTATGCCGCGGCGCAGCATGGTTGTGCAGGCGCGGCGCGATGCGTTTCGCAGGCCCGCAGCGGTTCGCGCGAATCGGCGCCGAGCATCGAGCAGGAGGAACTGCGCGGCATCGCCCGCACGGTCGCCGAGATCCACTGGCTGCTGCTCATCATCGTGCTGGTCTACCTGGTCTACGGCGTGCGCGACGCGGAGGCGCAAAGCGCGGTCTCGGCGGCGGTGTTCTTCTACGCCGCGCTCATCATGAGCTTCCGCTACGCGTTATTCTTCTACCGCAGGGAGTCGCGCTGGAAGATCGCGATCGAGACCTGGGGCATGATCGCCTTCATCACCTGGGTGCTGTGGTTCACCGGCAAGCTGTCGAGCCCGCTGCTCAACTGCTACCTGCTGGTGGTCATCACCTCGGCGCTCACGCTCGGCAAGCTCACCACGCTGATCGAGGTGGCGCTGATCGCGGCCTGCTACCTGTTCCTCGCCGGCGGTGCGTCCCATGAGTGGCCCGCCACCCTGTCGCTCGTCGGCGGCCTCGGCGTACAGCTGGCACCGGTGCTGCTGGTGGCCTACGTGACCACCATGTTCTCCGCCGACATCCGGTACGGGCTGTCGCGCGTCAAGCTGATGGCCGAGACCGACGCGCTGACCGGCCTGCTCAACACGCGCGGATTCGCCATCGCGGCCAACCGCCTGTTCGCGCAGGCCGCGCGCTATGGCCGCGCCGCGACCGTGATGATGATCGATTCGGACAACCTGAAGGCGCTGAATGACCGCCTCGGGCACGAAGCCGGCAACGACATGCTGTGCCGGGTGGCACGTGCCATCCAGGACGAATTGCGCTACACCGACGTGCCGGCGCGCTACGGCGGCGACGAGTTCATCATCCTGCTGCCCGAGACC
>DATCYZ010000122.1:0-6976 GCA_036526195.1 Burkholderiales bacterium | reverse complement strand
TCAACGACTGCGAGCGCGAGGCGCTGGTGCTGCTGGTCGAGGCGCTAAAGGTGTTAGGGGACCGCTACGCGATCTACGGTTTTTCCGGGGTGACGCGCAAGAGGTGCGAGGTCTACCGGGTGAAGGGGTTCGATGAGCCGGGCGATGAGGTGGTGCGGCGGCGGATTGCCGGCATCGAGGCGCTCGACTACACGCGCATGGGCGTGGCGATCCGGCACCTTTCGGGTGTGCTGTGCGGCGTCGAGGCGCGCACGCGGCTGTTGATTACCTTGTCGGATGGCAAGCCGGACGATTTTTCCGATGGCTACCGTGGCGAGTACGGCATCGAGGACACCCGGCAGGCGCTGGTGGAAGCGCGGCGGATGGGGATTCATCCCTTTTGCATCACCATCGACCGGGAGGCCAATTCGTACTTGCCGCGGATGTACGGTTCTGTGAACTATGCAGTAATCGATGACGTGGCGCGACTGCCCGTCAACGTGGCCGAGATGTACCGGCGGCTGACGCGCTGAGCCGCTGTGCGAAGCGCGGCGAGCGATTATGATTCGGCAATGAACAAGACCTGTGTTGCACTCCTCGCCAGCCTGCTTGCGGGTTGCGGATCCCTCGACCTCATCGGCCTCGGCAGCGGTCCCGCCCCCGAAGCCGCGAGGACGCCGCCGAACGCAACCCAATATCGCTGCGCTGCGAACACCGGGTTCTGGCTGAGGACGCTCGAAGGCGGCGCACTATGGCTGATCCTGCCCGAGCGCGAGATCCGGCTCGAGCCGGTCAAGGGCGAGGCGAACGCGTTCGCCGCCGGCCGCGTGCGGCTGGAACTGGCGGGTGACGCCGCGAAACTCGCCGACCCGCCCACCACCTTCGCCGACTGCAAGAAGGCGCCGCCGGCGAAGTCCTGAGCCGGCGCGCTCAGGCCTTGACCGCCGCCACGCGCGCCTTGAAGGCCTTGGCCGCGAGGAACAGCCCGCCGTCGGCGCCGTCGATGAAGTGCATGTGCCTGGCATGGTAGTTGAACACCAGGCAGGTCATGTGCGCGCGGTCGGTGACGTGCAGGCCGTAGACCAGTTCGCCGTTCGCGTACCAGTCCTCCAGCCAGGCCTCCAGCCGCTCGCGCTGCGCGGCGCTGCCCGAGAGCACCTGCCGGTACATGTCGTTGAATTTCCTCACGTCTGAATTGCGCGCAAGCGTGGGCTTGTAGGTGCTCCAGTCGGTGAGTTCGGTCTTCAGGCCGAACTTCATCAGGAACCAGCCGAGCACGACGAACCAGCGCACCCGCATCAGTTCGAGCCATTGCGCGAACTTGCCGCGCCCCGCGGCCGTGACCCCGACCTCGTTCCACAGCCGCTTCGCGCCGAGCGCCGGCGCGAGCAACGGCACGCTCACCGGGTGGCAGACGTCCTCGGTGCCGTAGAGCTCCGCGATCTTGGCGATCAGTTCGCGGTAGACCGTCGAACCCTCGGGTTTGAGCGCCCGCACCATCAAACTGACGGTCTCGCCGTGCCGGCTCGGCAGGTCTTCCCAGCGGCACTCCAGCCCCTGCATGCTGCCCTCGGGCGAAATCTTCTCCGGGTCGATCGCGCATTCCGCCGCGGTGGCCGGGTCCTTCATGTACCGGTCCGCGTACGCCATGCCGCCGCCGGCGAACTCGGCCTGCACGTAATGCTCCGAGACGCGGTAGCGCGCGACGCGGATGTCGAGGCCGGCCTCGCGCACGCGCGCCACCGGCAGCGTGGCGATGCGCAGTTCGAGCCCGAAGGACTCGCGCGCCACCTGCGCGGTCCTGGCGAGCGCCGCCTGCGTCGCGCGCAAGAGCGTCGGCGGCACGCAGAAGGCCGAGCCGTCGCCCTCGAAGACGAAGGGCACTTCCACGGCGCCCACCGCGTTCAGCACCGCCGTGATCGCGCTCGCGCCCACGGTGTTGACGTTTTTGTACTGGCCGGCCTCGACCGCCTTGGTCGAATCGCGCACGTCGCACATCGCCACGTGCCAGTCCGCCGGCAGCGGCACGAAGTTCTCCGCGCGCGTGATGTCCTCGAACGCGGTGAGCAGCGGCAATGCCGCGTAAAAGCCCTCGGTGGCGGCGCTCACGCCTTGGTCGCGGGACGGTGCCATTTCGGATAGAGCTTCGCCACCACCTCGCCGGACTCGGCCCAGGCCTTGCAGCCGCCGATGAAGTAGGGGCGCTGCTCGGGCGCACCCGGCAGCGGCGGTTTCGCCGTGTCCTTCTTCTCGCGCCAGCCGCCGAGGGTCTGGAAGGCCACCGTCGCCATCGGGAAGAGCAGTTCGCGCACATGGGTGCAGCCCTTCTCACGGCCCACGGCCTCGGTCACCGCCTTGCGCCAGCCCGAGCCGATGCGCGCGCCGACGAGGTCCTGGAAGGCCGGGCGCACCGTGGCGCACGCGGGGTAGGGCGTGGCGGGCATGTCGACCTCGATCGCGCGCACCGTCATGTCGCTGTCGATGGTCAGGCGCACCGCCATGTCGTGCACCGGTTCACCCGCGCCGCGCTCGCCGCGGAACGGCTCCTCGTAGCGGTAGGTCTTGGTGTCGACGATGCGCGCCTCGATGTCCCACTGGCCGTCATCGCGCAGGAATCCCTCGGCATGGATGCGCCGGGTGTGCATGTGCCGTCGGGCAGCGGGGGGCGATAGCGCCATGTGTTTCCTTGTCTCAGTGCGCGGGCGGTTTCAGCGCCCGCAGGTAATGGAACAGTTCGGTGTGGTCGGCGCCGGGCGGCAGGCGCGCCAGCGCCTCGCGCCAGATCGACAGCGTATCGCGCAGGTACGGGGTCTCCACGCCGAGCGCTTCGGCCAGCCCCGCGGCGATGCCGAGGTCCTTGGTCATCAGCGCCGCGGAGAAGCCCGAGGCGAAGGCGCCGGTCAGCACCTGCTGCGGGATCTTGCGCTCGGTGGTGCTGTTCTTGCCGGTGGAGGCGTTGATCACCTCGACCATGCGTGCGGGATCCAGCCCGAACGCCTGGCCGACGAGCAGCGCCTCGAAACCGGCGATGGTGCCCGCCGCGCCGAGGTAATTGTTCAGCGCCTTCAGCGCATGGCCGGCGCCCACCGGGCCGACGTGGAAGAGTTCGTTGCCCATGGTGGCGAGGATCGGGCGGGCGCGCTCGAAATCGGCCGTTTCGCCGCCGGCCATGATGGCGAGCGTGGCCTCGGCGGCGCGCGCCTTCGCCCCGGACACCGGCGCGTCCACCAGCGCGATGCCGCGCGCGGCGAGTGCTGTGGCAAGTTCGCGGGTGCCGTAGGGATCGGCCGAGCTCATGTCGATCACCAGCGCGCCCTCATCAAGCGCAGGCAGCGCGGCGCGCACCGCGGCGGACACCGCCGGTCCGTCGGGCAGCATGGTGACGAGGACCGTCGCCCCGCGCGCCGCCTCCGGGGCCGTGGCGCAAGCGGTGCAGGGCGTGCCGGCGGCGAAACGGGCGAGCGCATGCGCGTGCGTGTCGTGCGCGCGCAGCGGGTATCCGGCGCGGGCCACGTGCGCGGCCATCAGGCCGCCCATGCGGCCCAGGCCGATGAAGGCGACGGTGTCCATCAGGCTCGGGTTTCGAGGGGCATTCTAGCCCCGCGCCTTGCAGGCGCTTCGCGCCGGTCGCGGCGAACGCGCGGCGCTACGCCGCGCGCTCGAGTGCCGGCCGGCTGCGCGGCAGGCGCAATTCCGCCAGCAAGCCGCCGCCGGGCGCGTTCGACAGGCGCACCTCACCGCCATGCCAGCGCGCGATGTTGCGCGCGATGGACAGCCCCAGCCCGCTGCCGCCGCTTTCGCGATTGCGCGATGCCTCGAGCCGGAAGAAGGGCTCGAACACGCGCTCGAGTTCCCCGGGCGGGATGCCGGGGCCGTGGTCGCGCACCAGGATGCGCAGCGCCTCCGGCGCGTCGTCGATGGTGATGCCGGCGCGCTCGCCGTAGCGCAGGGCGTTCTCGACCAGGTTGTTCAGGCACCTGCGCAACGCCTCGGGGTGACCGAGGTAGGTGCCCAGCGGCACCCCCGCCACCGGCACCTCGTGCCCGGTCTCGCGAAAATCGTCCACGATGCTTTCGATCAGGGCGGTGACGTCCACCGGGTGGCGCTGGGGTTCCTTGCCGAGGGCGCGGAAGAACTCCAGGGTCGAGCCGACCATGGCCTCCATGTCCTCGAGGTCGCGCACGAACTTCTCGCGCACCGCGCCATCGGGCAGCATCTCGGCGCGCAGGCGCATGCGCGTGATCGGCGTCTTCAGGTCGTGCGAGATGGCGCCCAGCAGCCGGGTGCGCTCGAGCACGTAGGCGCGCACCTCGGATTGCATGTGGTTGAAGGCCTCGATCACGCCGCGCACTTCCGTCGGGCCCTCGAGCGTGAGCGGCGGCCGTTCCGGGTCGCGACCGAGCGCTTCCGCGGCGTCCGCGAGTCGTTGCAGGGGCCGGGTCACCATGCGCACCACGACGGCGGTCAGGATGAAGAAGACGCCGATCCAGACCAGCAGGCGCGGCAGGAGGCTCTCGAGGCGGCGCAAGCGTTCCTGCGGCAGGCGGGCGAAGAACACCGCGGTGTCGCCGTCCTCGAGGCGGATCTGCACCAGCACCGAGGCGTTCTCGGGCAGCAGGAAACCCAGGTGCTGCGCCAGCCATTCGTCCAGCGCGCTGGCGTCGACCGGCGGCGCGTCGCGGGCGCGCGGCAACTGCGCGATCTTCGCCGTGACCGGCCAGGGCCGGTCGAGGGCGCGCTGCACGGTGGCGGCGAAGACGCGCTCGTAGGGGTCGTCCACGAAGTCGCCCCTGGCCACGGTGATCGGCTCGCTCGACAGGGACACCTGCAGGTCGGGGCTGCCGGCGACCTCGATGACGTCGGCGCGGGCCTCGTCCGGCAGTCGATCGAGCATGCGCGCGGCCTGCGCGATGCGCGCCGCCATCTGCTGGCTGCTGAGCCGGTACACGGCGCTTCCGCGATCCAGGAAGTTGACGATCTGCGTGGCCGTCTGCGCGAGCGCCAGGCCGCCGGCAATTACCAGCAAAGTGCGGCCGAACAGCGACCGCGGCCACAGGCGCATCAGGCGAGGCGCTCGACCTGTGCCGCGAGGACGTAGCCGCCGTTGCGCACCGTCTTGATGATGACCGGCTCGCGCGCGTCGTCGTTCAGCCGGTGGCGAAGCCGGCTCACCTGCACGTCGATCGAGCGGTCGAAGGGCGTGGCCTCGCGCCCGAGCGTGAGGTCCATCAGCTGGTTGCGGTCGAGCACGCGGTTGGGGTTCTGCACGAACACCGACAGCAGCCGGAACTCCGAGCCCGAGAGCGACACCACCACCCCGTCGGTGGCGATCAGCCGCCGCGCCACCATGTCAAAGGTCCAGCCGGCGAAGCGCACGCGCTGCGCTTCCTGGCGCGCGGAGGGTAGCGCGCGGGTGCGGCGCAGGATGCCCTTCATGCGCGCCAGCAGCTCGCGCGGGTTGAACGGCTTGGCGAGGTAGTCGTCCGCGCCCATCTCGATGCCGATGATGCGGTCGAGGTCCTCGTTGCGCGCGGTGAGCATGATGATGGGCACGTTGGACTTCGCGCGCAGGTCGCGGCACAGCGTCAGGCCGTCGTCGCCCGGCAGCATGATGTCGAGCACCACGATGTCGGGCCGCACGGTCTCCAGCAGCAGGCGCATCTCGCGACCGTCGCGCGCCGCCGAGACGCGGAAGCCGTGATTGCCGAGGTACTCGGTGAGCAGCGAGCGCAGTTCGGCGTCGTCGTCGACGATCAGCGCGTGGTCGGGGCGCTCGGTTGCGTGGGCGGGGGAGGCGGTGGCGGGGCGTTCCATGGCGCCGCTATTTAACATCGGCTGGTGCACGATTCAAGCAAAAATGTATCCGACTGTTGCGGAAAAGGCATTGCTCACGCAGCGCAACAAATCTCCGTGCTCGCAGGATCCGTCGACCACAGGCGGCAATGGCCCGGTTACATGGCTGGACTGGAATGGCCGGAAGCGGCGTGTTGCAAGCCGCGAACCCCGTCTCCCCATGCAGGAGGCTGATGATGAAAACCGGACCCTGGATCGTGCTCGCCGGCCTTGCCCTGGGCGCCTGTGGCCCCGAGCGGCCGACGCACGCCCCGCCGCCGACGCTTTCGACCGATGAGCCCTCGCTGGCGAGTTCGGCCAGGCGCGCCGGCCGCAGGCTGGTGGATGCGCGCGACGCCACGCACGCCGTGGCCGCTGCAGTGCTCGATGACGCAACGGACACGCCGGCTCCCGCCGACGACCGCGGCAAGCATCCCGACTGAATCGATTCCTCCAAGCTGGTCAGCAGCTTGCCGCGGGGGCCCAGGCCCCCGCTTTTTTTGGGGCCGGAGCGCTCTGGTATCCTCGGCCGCCATGCCGCTGAACACGACACCGCAGGCGATCGTCGCCCTGCTTGCGCTCGGCATGGCGCTCGCGTTCATCGTCGCCGACCGGCGCTCGCCCACCAGCCGGGCCGCGGCGCTGTTCCTCGCCGCGGTGGGGCTGTCGATCGGCATCGGCGCGCAGATCGCCTACCCGATGCACGTGCGCGGCGAGCGATACTGGTGGGACGGCGTGTTCGCGATCCCCGAGACGCTGGCCTTCGTCTTCGCCTTCGAGTGGATCCTGCGCGTGCGGCGCACGGTGCCGGCGCGCAACCTGCGCACCCGGCCGGCGGACCTGCAGTTGCGGGTGGCGCAGGCGCTCGCCCTCGTCTACCTGCTCGCCGCGCTCGCGCTGCCCGAGGAGCGCGCGCGCTACTTCACCAACGTCGAGGTGGGCACGCGGCCGCTCGGGATCCCGCAGTTCTGGATCTTCGCCGGCCCGCTGCTCGCCTCGCTGGTGCTCGGCATCGCCTCCGGCCTGCTGATGCTCAACCGCCGGCCCGACCGCGCGGAGTCGATCCGGCTGGTGTCCTTCGCGATCGCCGCGCCCTTCATGGCCTCCGGACTGGTGCTGCCGATCGAAATGGCGCCGGTGACCACGGCCGTGGGCCTGCTCATCT
>DATCYZ010000121.1:0-29956 GCA_036526195.1 Burkholderiales bacterium | reverse complement strand
CCGGACGGGTGAACGGCGTTTCCGCCACTTTCGTGCGCCCGGCTTACGAGTGAAAAAGAGACGTTTTCTGCTCGGCGCGGGCGCGGTGTTTGCCGCGGCGGCGGGGGCTGTGGGTTGGCGGCTCTGGCCCGAGGGCGGGGTCTGGAATCCGTGCCGCGCGGCGCTGCCGCCGGCCTTGCGGGATCATGAGTTGGTGCAGGCGGCGTGGGCCGGGATCGATGCGACCCGCGTCTGGGATGCGCACGCGCACCTGGTCGGCACGGGCGATGCGGGCAGCGGGATCTACGTCAACCCGGCCATGGACAGCCTGCTCGATCCCGCGCAGTACGCGCGGCGCCTGTTCTTCATGAATGCGGGCTGCGTTCACGACGCCGCCGGCAGCGTGGACCTCGCCTATATCGAGCGCCTGAAGAACCTCGTCGGCGCCCTGCGTCCGGGAGTGAAGCTGCTGCTGTTCGCGTTCGACGCCGCGCATGACGAACGCGGCCGGGCGCTCTGGAAGCGCACCGGCTTCTACGTACCGGATGTCTGGGCACGCGACAGCGCGCGCGCCGCCCCGTCGGTGTTCGAATGGGTGGCGTCGATCCATCCGTACCGCGAAGACTGCGTCGCGGCGCTGGAACGGGCGAAGCAGGAGGGCGCGCGCGCGGTGAAGTGGCTGCCTGCGGCGATGGGCATCGATCCTGCGCAGGCGCGTTGCGACCGGTTCTATGCCGCGTTGGCGCGCACCGGCCTGCCGCTGATCTCGCACGCGGGCGAGGAGCGCGCGGTGCTCGGGGCGGACGCCCACGACTGGGGCAATCCGCTGCGCCTGCGTCGCGCGCTCGATGCCGGCGTGCGCGTGGTGGTGGCGCATTGCAGTTCGATGGGGGAGGACCGGGACCTGGACCGCGGCGCGCAGGGACCCTACGTGGAAAGCTTCTCGCTTTTCGCGCGCATGATGGGCGAGGCGCGCTACCGCGGGCGCCTGTTCGGCGACGTTTCCGCGATCACGCAGCGAAACCGCGCGGGCGGCGCGCTTGCGACGATCCTTGCGCGCGAAGACTGGCATCCGCGCCTGCTGAACGGCTCCGACTATCCGCTGCCCGGGGTGTTGCCGATCTTCTCGATCGAGTACCTGGTGTCGCTCGGCCTTCTGCAGGCGGCGGCGGCGCCGGTGCTGCGCGAGCTCCGCGCGCACAACCCGCTCTTGTTCGATTTCGTGCTCAAGCGCGCGCTGCGCGCGGGCGGCCGCGGCTTCCCGGCGCAGGTCTTCGAGACGCGCGGCTTCTTCGAGCCGGGCGCGTAGCGCCGCGGCGCGCCGGGCGGAACGCCCTTGGCGCAGGAAGCGCTGTGCTAAGCTTTTTTCCATGTCCGGCAACACCTTTGGCACGCTGTTCTGCGTGACCTCGTTCGGCGAATCCCACGGCGCGGCCTACGGCGGGGTGGTGGATGGCTGCCCGCCCGGGCTGGAACTGTCCGCGGCCGACCTGCAGCGCGACCTCGACCGTCGCAAGCCCGGCACCTCGCGCCACGTGACGCAGCGACGCGAGACCGACACGGTCGAGATTCTCTCCGGCCTGTACGAAGGACGCACGACGGGCACGCCGATCGGGTTCCTGGTGCGCAACGAGGACGCGCGCTCGAAGGACTATGCCGCGATCGCGCAAACCTTCCGCCCCGGCCACGCGGACTACGCCTACTGGCGCAAGTACGGCGTGCGCGATCCGCGCGGCGGCGGGCGTGCCTCGGCGCGCGAGACGCTGGTGCGTGTGGCGGCGGGGGCGATCGCGCGCAAGTGGCTGGCCGCGCGCTACGGCCTGCGCATCCGCGCGCGGCTGTCGCAGCTCGGCCCGTTCGAGATCGCGCTGCGCTCCTGGGACGCGGTGGGCGAGAACGCGTTCTTCGCCTCGGATCCTGCCATCGTGCCGCAACTCGAGGCCTACATGGACGAGTTGCGCAAGGCGGGCGATTCCTGCGGCGCGCGTATCGACACGGTGGCCGAGGGCGTGCCGCCGGGCTGGGGCGAACCGGTGTACGGGCGGCTCGACGCAGACCTCGCCGGCGCGATGATGTCCATCAACGCGGTGAAGGGCGTGGAAATCGGCGCGGGCTTCGCGTCCATCCGCCAGAAGGGCAGCGAGCACGGCGACGAGATGACGCCGGCGGGGTTCCTGTCGAACAACAACGGCGGGGTGCTCGGCGGCATTTCGACGGGCCAGGACCTGACGGTGTCGATCGCGCTCAAGCCCACCTCCTCGATTCGCATCGCGCGCCGCTCGGTCGACGTGCGTGGCGCGCCGGTGACGATCCAGACCGAGGGCCGCCACGATCCCTGCGTGGGCATCCGGGCCGCCCCGATCGCCGAAGGCATGATGGCCTGCGTGCTCATGGACCATGCGCTGCGCCACCGCGCGCAATGCGGCGACGTCGAACTGCCGATCGCGCCGGTGCCCGGTCGCGTGGCCTGATAACGGCGCGCCGGATCCTGCAGTATGGAAACCCGCAGGGAATTCCATTAGAGTAGCGCGACGCGACGTCCTTCGAACAGAGGCGACACATGAGCAGCAAAGGGCAGTTGTTACAAGACCCGTTCCTGAACACCCTGCGCAAGGAACACGTGCCGGTCTCGATCTATCTGGTGAACGGCATCAAGCTCCAGGGACAGATCGAGTCCTTCGACCAGTATGTGGTGCTGCTGCGCAATTCGGTGACGCAGATGGTCTACAAGCATGCCATTTCCACGGTGGTGCCTTCGCGCCCGGTGACCCTCGCGCCGGACAAGGACGCGGCCGTTTGACCGGCCGGCGCCGTCTGGCGCTCCCGGCCCGGCGCGCGTGCCCGACGCGGCGCCCGTTTCAAGCCTGATGACAGAACGCGAAACGCCGCGGGCCGACCCGCAGGCGCCGCCGGCCGATCCGCAAGCGGCGGTGCTGGTGTGCCTCGACTTCGGCGACGAAGGCTTCGAGGAAAGCGCCGCGGAACTGGTGCACCTGGTGGAAAGCGCCGGGGTGCGCCGTTACCAGGTGGTGCGCGGGCGCCGCCAGCGCCCGGACGCGAAGCTGTTTGCGGGGCAGGGCAAGGTCGGCGAGATCGCCGCCGCCGCCGAGGCGCTGAACGCGGGCTACGTGGTGTTCAACCATGACCTTTCGCCTGCCCAGGAGCGCAACCTCGAGAAGGTGCTGGTGCGCCGCGTGATGGACCGCACCAGCGTGATCCTCGAGATCTTCGGGCAACGCGCCCGGACCAATGAAGGGAAACTCCAGGTGGAGCTGGCGCAGCTCGAACACCTGTCGACGCGCCTGGTGCGCGGCTGGGCGCACCTGGAACGCCAGCGCGGCGGCCTGGGCAAGACCGGCGGACCGGGCGAGAAGCAGCTCGAACTCGACCGCCGCCTGATCGGCCAGCGGGTGCGCATGCTGCGCGGCAAGCTCGATCAGCTGCAGCGCCACCGCCAGGTGCAGCGCCGCGCGCGTGCGCGGCGCGACGTGCTCTCGGTTTCGCTCGTCGGCTACACCAACTCCGGAAAGTCGACGCTGTTCAATGCGCTCACCCGCGCGCGCACGCTGGCGGCCGACCAGTTGTTCGCCACCCTCGATACCACGACGCGCCGGGTGTGGCTGCCCGGGGCGGGGGACGTGGTGCTCTCGGACACCGTCGGCTTCATTCGTGACCTGCCGCACGGGCTGGTCGCGGCCTTTCGCGCGACCCTCGAGGAGACGGTGCGCGCCGACATCCTGCTGCACGTGGTGGACAGCGCCTCCTCGGTGCGCGAACTGCAGATCGCGGAAGTCGACCGCGTGCTGGCGGAGATCGGCGCGCAGGGAACGCGGCAGATTCTGGTCTGGAACAAGATCGATCTCGGGGGTGCGCCGCCGGGAATCGAGCGCGACGAGTGTGGTACCATCCTGCGCGTCCGGGCAAGTGCCCGCACCGGTGCCGGATTGGAACTGGTGCGCGAGGCAATCACCGAATGCGCGCGGGGCCGGACGGCGGCGCAACCAATCTCCCTGCAACCTCTTTGAACTCCACTCTGCGGATAACGAGCCTGCGATGTCCTTGAACGACCCAAACTGGGGCCGCGGCGGTTCCCGCGGACCGCAGGGCCCGCGGGACGGCCCGCCCGATCTCGACGAGCTCTGGCGCACCTTCAACCGGCGCCTGAACGACCTCTTCGGGCGTCGTGGCGGCGGCGACGACGGCGGCGGCCGCATGGAGCCGCCTTCGGCCGGGCGCATGGGCGGCGGCGCGCTGGTGCTCGTCGGCCTTGCGCTCCTCATCTGGCTGGCGAGCGGGTTCTACATCGTGGTCGAAGGCCAGCGCGGCATCGTGCTGACATTCGGCAAGTTCTCCGAGGAAACCGGTTCGGGCCTGCGCTGGCGCGCGCCCTGGCCGGTGCAGACGCACGAGATCGTCAACCTTTCGCAGGTGCGCACGCTGGAAGTGGGCTACCGGAACACCATTCGAACCAAGGCGCTGAAGGAATCCCTGATGCTGACGGATGACGAGAACATCGTCGACCTGCAGTTCGCCGTCCAGTACGTCGTGTCGGACGCCAAGGACTACCTGTTCAATACCAAGGGGCCCGACGAGACCGCGATGCAGGCCGCCGAGGCCGCGATGCGCGAAGTGATCGGCAAGAGCCGCATGGACGGCATCCTCTACGAGTCGCGCGAGGAAATCCAGGTCAAGGCCCAGGCCCTGATGCAGGACATCCTCAAGCGGTACAAGACGGGCATCCTCGTGAGCCGGATCACGATCCAGAGCGCGCAGCCGCCCGAGCAGGTGCAGGCCGCGTTCGACGACGCCGTCAAGGCGGGACAGGATCTGGAACGCCAGAAGAACGAAGGACAGGCCTACGCCAACGACGTGGTGCCGAAGGCGCGCGGCGCCGCCTCGCGCCTGAAGGAAGAGGCCGACGGCTACAGGCAGCGCGTGATTGCGAGCGCCGAGGGTGATGCCTCGCGCTTCAAGCAGGTGCTCGCGGAGTATTCCAAGGCGCCGGCGGTCACGCGCGAGCGGATCTACATCGAAACCATGCAGCAGGTGCTCAGCACCACCTCGAAGGTCATGATGGATTTTCGCGGCAACGGCAATCTTCTTTACCTGCCGCTCGACCGGCTGATGCAGAAGGCCGGGGCGACCGGGGGCGAGGCCGCAGCGCCGCGCCCGGCAACGCCGGAGCCGGCGCTCGTCGACCCGGCCGGGGGGCGCTCGCGCGACACGCTGCGCGGACGTGAGAGGGTGGAGCGATGAGGTTCCTCGGCCCTCTTGGCGCGGCCTTCGTCGCGGTCCTGCTGGTGGTGTCCGGCGCGCTGTTCACCGTCGACCAGCGCCAGCACGCCATCGTCTTCCAGCTGGGCGAGGTGAAGGAAGTGATCACCCGGCCCGGCCTGCATTTCAAGTGGCCGATGATCCAGAACGTGCGCACCTTCGACATGCGCATCCTGACCTATGACGACGCCGAGCCGCTGCGCTTCATCACCTCCGAGAAGAAGCCGGTGCTGGTCGATTCCTTCGTCAAGTGGCGCATCATCGACGTCAAGCAGTACTACGTGTCGGTGCAGGGCGAGGAGTTCCGCGCCGCGATCCGCCTGCGCCAGACGATCTCCGGCGGCCTGCAGAACGAGTTCAACAAGCGCACCGTGCACGAAGTGGTTTCCGGCGAGCGCGACCAGATCATGGAGGACGTGCGCGAGAAGGCGGACCAGGAACTGCGCCGCGACCTCGGCGTGCAGCTGGTGGACGTGCGCCTGAAGCGCGTCGACCTGCCGCAGGAAGTGAGCGAGTCGGTGTATCGCCGGATGGAAGCCGAGCGCAAGCGCATCGCCAACGAGCTGCGGTCCAAGGGTTCGGCGGAAGCCGAACGCATCCGCGCCGACGCCGACCGGCAGCGCGAGGTGATCCTGGCCGAGGCCTTCCGCGACGCGCAGCAGGTTCGGGGCCAGGGCGACGCCAAGGCGGCCGCCACCTACGCGGCCGCGTTCTCGCAGAACCCGGAGTTCTATTCGTTCTACCGCAGCATGGAAGCCTATCGCGCAACCTTCCAGGGCAAGAACGACCTGATGCTGCTCGAGCCGAACTCGGATTTCTTCCGGTACCTGAAGGATTCCTCCGGTCGCGCGCCGGCGCCACGCAAATGAACCATGGGCACCACGCTCCTCATGGCGTTCGCCCTGATGCTGGTGATCGAGGGATTGCTGCCCTTTCTCGTGCCGACGCTGTGGCGCGACACGTTCCGGCGCATCACGCAGCTGTCTGACGGCCAGATCCGGTTCATCGGGCTGACCTCGATGGTGATCGGCCTCGCCCTGCTCGCGCTGATTCGCACCCCGCAGGCTTGAGCGAGGTCCGCACCATGCGCTGGGTCCTCCCGGAACACATCGAAGACATCCTGCCCGAGGAAGCCGGGCGGATCGAATCGCTGCGCCGCCGGCTGCTCGACCTGTTCGAGGGCTACGGCTACCGGCTGGTGATCCCCCCGATGCTCGAGTACCTCGAGTCGTTGCTGACCGGCACCGGGCACGACCTCGACCTGCGCACCTTCAAGCTGGTGGATCAGCTCTCCGGGCGCATGATGGGCGTGCGCGCCGACATCACGCCCCAGGTGGCGCGGCTCGATGCCCACCTGCTGAACCGCAAGGGCGTGACGCGCCTGTGCTACTGCGGCAGCGTGCTGCACGCGCGGCCCGCGGGCCTTACCGCGACCCGCGAGCCGCTGCAGATCGGCGCCGAGATCTACGGCCATGCCGGCATCGAGAGCGACCTCGAGATCCAGCAGTTGCTGTGCGGGGCGCTGGCGAGCGCCGGGGTGCGCGGGGCGCGCATCGACGTCGGCCATGTGGCGGTGTTCCGGTCCCTGGTGAAGGCCGCCGGGGCGGCGCCGGAACTCGAGGCCGAGCTCTTCGAGGCCCTGCAGAAGAAGGATGTCGCGGGCCTCGGCGGCCTGACGCGCGGGCTGCCGGCGGGCTCGCGCAAGGCCCTGCTGCTGCTGCCCGAACTCTATGGCGGGCGGGAGGTGCTGTCGCTTGCGACGCGCCGCCTGCCGCGCCTGCCGGCGCTGCGCCGGGCGCTCGTGATGCTGCGCCGGCTCGCCGACGCCTGCCCGCTGCCGATGAGCTTCGATCTCGCCGAACTGCGCGGCTACCACTACCACTCCGGCATCGTTTTCGATGCCTACTGCGAGGGCGCGGGGGCCACGGTGCTGCCGATCGCGCGCGGCGGGCGCTACGACCAGGTGGGCAGCGCCTTCGGCCGGCCGCGCCCGGCCACGGGCTTCTCGATCGACCTGCGCGCGCTTGCCGCCACGGCACGCCCGGTGCCGCGCCGCGCCCCGATCCTCGCGCCGCGCGTGGCCGGCGATCGCGCGCTCGCGGCGCGCGTCGAGGCCCTGCGCCGTGCCGGCGAGGTGGTGATCGAGGAACTCCCCGGGCATGCCCGGCATCGCGAAGAACTCGGCTGCACGCGCCGCCTCACCCGCGTGCGCGGTCGCTGGCAGGTACGCTCGATTCAAGGACGGGACTGAAACATGGCTAGAAACGTGGTCGTCATCGGCACCCAGTGGGGCGATGAAGGCAAGGGCAAGATCGTCGACTGGCTGACCGACCATGCCCAGGGCGTGGTGCGCTTCCAGGGCGGGCACAATGCCGGCCACACGCTGGTGGTGGCGGGCAAGAAGACGGTACTGCGGCTGATTCCCTCGGGCATCCTGCGCGCCAACGTCACCTGCTACATCGGCAACGGGCTGGTGATCTCGCCGCAGGCGCTGATCCAGGAGATGGACGAGCTGGTGTCGGCCGGGGTCGAGGTGGCGGCGCGGCTGCGCATTTCGGAAGCCTGCCCGTTGATCCTGCCGTATCACGTCGCGCTCGACCAGGCGCGCGAGGTGGCCAAGGGCGCGGCAAAGCTCGGCACCACCGGTCGCGGCATCGGCCCGGCCTACGAGGACAAGGTGGCGCGACGCGCCATCCGCCTGCAGGACCTGTTCAAGCCGGTGCGCTTCGCGGAAAAGCTCCAGGAACTGCTGGAGTTCCACAATTTCGTGCTGAAGAACTACTTCCGCCAGCCGGAGGTGGACTTCAAGAAGACACTGGACGAGACGCTGGCCATGGCGCCGCGACTCGCGCCGCTGGTGGCCGACGTGCCGCGCGCGCTGTATGAACTCAACCGCGACGGCGGGAATCTGCTCTTCGAGGGCGCACAGGGCACGCTGCTCGACATCGACCACGGCACCTATCCCTTCGTCACCTCGTCGAACTGCGTGGCGGGGGCGGCCTCCGCGGGCGCCGGCGTGGGGCCGCAGCACCTGCACTACGTGCTGGGCATCACCAAGGCCTACACCACGCGCGTGGGCAGCGGCCCGTTCCCCACCGAACTGCTCGACGACATCGGTCGCTACATCGCCGAGCGCGGTCACGAGTTCGGCTCGGTCACCGGGCGCCCGCGGCGCACCGGCTGGTTCGACGCCGCCGCGATGAAGCGCTCGATCCAGCTGAACGGCGTCTCGGGCCTGTGCATCACCAAGCTCGACGTGCTCGACGGCGTCGAGTCGGTGAAGCTTTGCGTGGGCTACGAGATCGACGGCCGGCTCTCGGACATCCTGCCGGTGGGCGCCGAGGAGCTCGAGCGCTGCGTGCCGGTGTACGAGGAAATGCCGGGCTGGAAGGAGAGCACGGTCGGCGTGCAGAAGCACGCCGGCCTGCCGCAGGCTGCGCGCGACTACCTTGCGCGCATCGAGGCGGTGACGGGTGTGCCGATCGATCTGATCTCGACCGGGCCCGACCGCGACGAGACGATCGTCCTGCGGCATCCATTCAAGCCGCAGGACCGATGACGCCACATCACTCAGGAGATGGTGCCGAGGAAGGGATTCGAACCCCCACACCCTTGCAGGCGCTAGGACCTGAACCTAGTGCGTCTACCAATTCCGCCACCTCGGCAAGGCTGCGAATTCTAGAGGCAGTATCCGGCAGTGTCAAAAAAGAAGCAGCGTAAATCCGCCGCGGGCGCGCGCAGCGCCCCGGGTCGCACGCGCGACCGCGCGCCGCGCGCGAAGGCGACGCGTTCGCTGGACCGGGCACCGCGCGCGCGGGACCAGGCACCGCGCGCGCGCGGTGGTGGTGGTGGCGGCGGCCCGCGCGGTCGATCGCGCGATACGGCGCGAGACGCCGCTTCGCTGCCCCAGGCGGTGCTGGCGACGCTCGAGCGTGAAGGCACGCCGATGACGCCGCTCGAACTCGCCGAATCCCTCGGCGTGGACGAGCGCGGCGAGGATGCGCTCTCCGAGGCCTTTGCCGCGCTGGAAAGCGCCGGCCAGGTGGTGCGCAACCGCGCGGGCGCCCTGCTCATCGGCAGCCGCCTCGCGCTGGTGGCCGGGCGCATCGAGGGCCATTCGGACGGCCACGGCTTCCTGCGCCCGGATGATGGCAGCCCGCAGATCAGCCTCTCGAGCGCCGAGATGGGCGGCGCCCTGCACGGCGACCGCGCCACGGTGCGGCTCGCCGGGCGCGATTCGCGCGGCCGCCCGGCGGGCCAACTGGTCGAGGTGTTCCCGCGCGCCGGCCGGCGCATCGTCGGTCGCCTGCACGAGGAGCACGGCGTGCTCTTCCTGGTGCCCGAGGATCGCCGCATCGCGCACGACATCCTGGTGCCGCCGGCGAATCGCGGCGAGGGGCGTGCCGGGCAGGTGGTGACGGTCGAACTGGTGGCGCAGCCCTCGAAGCATTCGCAGCCCATCGGGCGGGTGCGCGAGGTCGTCGGCAAGGAGGGTGACGCCGGCATCGAGATCGAGATCGCGGTGCGCAAGTTCGAACTGCCGCACCTGTTCTCGCGCCGGGCGGAAAGCGATGCCGCCGCGTTTCCGGCCACCGTTCCGGCGTCCGACCTCGCCGGCCGGCGCGACCTGCGCGGCGCGGCCTTCGTCACCATCGACGGCGAGACCGCGCGCGACTTCGACGATGCCGTGCACTGCGTGCGCGACGGCAAGGGCTTTCGCCTGAGCGTCGCGATCGCCGACGTCAGCCACTACGTGCGCGATCGCAGCGCGCTGGATGTCGACGCGCACGAGCGCGGCACCTCAGCGTACTTCCCGCGCCGCGTGATCCCGATGCTGCCCGAGGCGCTGTCGAACGAACTGTGTTCACTGCGCGAGGGCGTCGACCGGCTGGTCATGGTCTGCGAGATGGCGATCACGCCGCGCGGCGAGATCGCGCGCTACGAGTTCTTCCCCGGCGTGATCCGCTCGCAGGCGCGCCTGACCTACAACGAAGTCTGGGCGATGCTCCAGGCCGGCAAGGCCCCGGCGAAGCGCGAGGCCCTGTTCGGTCCGCTGCAGACGCTGCACGAGGTCTACAAGCGCCTCGCGGAAGCGCGCGCGCAGCGCGGCGCCATCGATTTCGACACCGTCGAGACGCGCATGGAGTTCGACGCGCGCGGGCGCATCGCGCGCATCGTCCCGGAGGTGCGCAACGACGCCCACCGGCTGATCGAGGAGTGCATGCTGGCAGCGAACGTCTGCGCCGGGCAGTTCCTCGCCTCGCGCGAGCAGCCGATCCTGTACCGCGTGCATGACACGCCCGCGCCCGAGAAGGTCGGCCTGTTGCGGGACTTCCTCGCCGGACTCGGGCTGCAGCTGCCCGGCGGCGACGTGCCGCGACCCAAGGATTACGCCGGCCTGCTCGGGAAGATCCGCCCGAGGCCGGATTTCGCGCTGCTGCAGACGCTGGTGCTGCGCTCGATGCGCCAGGCGGTCTACAGCCCCGACAACGCGGGCCACTTCGGGCTTGCCTTCGATGCCTACGTGCACTTCACCTCGCCGATCCGCCGCTATCCGGACCTGCTGGTGCACCGGGCGCTGAAGGCCTGCATCGCCGGCCGCCGCTATGAGCGCAACGACTGGCCCGAACTCGGCCAGCATTGCTCGGACACCGAGCGGCGCGCCGACGAGGCGAGCCGCGACGTCGAGTCCTGGCTCAAGTGCGACTACATGAAGTCGCGCGTCGGCGAGGTGTTCGCCGGCACCATCACCGGCGTGGTGCCGTTCGGCCTGTTCGTCACGCTGGACGCGTATTTCGTCGACGGGCTGGTGCACATCTCTGAGCTCGGGCGCGACTACTTCAACTTCGATGCCGCCGGCCACGTGCTGGTCGGCGAGCGCACCGGGCGCCGCTACAGGCTCGCCGACCGCCTCGAGGTGAAGTTGGTGCGGGTCGACATCGAATCGCGCAAGATCGACCTCGTGCCCGCATGAGCAAGCCGCCCGGGGAGCGCGTGGTGTTCGGCTTTCACGCGGTGCTCGCGCGGCTGCGCTCGGCGCCGGCCTCGGTGCTGGAACTGCTGGTCGACGAAACGCGCACCGACCCGCGCACCCGCGACCTTGCCGCGACTGCCGAGCGGGCCGGCGTCCGGCTGCTGCGCGTGCCGGCGGCGCGCCTGGCCGGGCTGGCCGGCGGCGGGCGGCACCAGGGGGTGGTGGCGCGCGTCGAGGCGACGCGGCTCGCCCATTCGCTCGACTCGGTGCTGGAGAACCGCGAGGGGCCCTTGCGCCTGCTGGTGCTCGACGGGGTCACCGACCCGCACAACCTGGGCGCCTGCCTGCGGGTGGCGAACGCGGCCGGGGCCTGCGCGGTGATTGCGCCGCGCGACCGCTCGGCCGGAATCACGCCGGTGGTGTCCAAGGTGGCCAGCGGGGCGGCCGAGGACACCCCTTACATCATGGTCACCAACCTCGCGCGGGCGCTCGACGAGATCAAGGAGTACGGGCTCTGGGTGGTGGGCGCGGAGGCCGGCGCGCCGGTCGATCTCCATGCCGCCGACCTGCCGGAGCGGATTGCCTGGGTGCTGGGCGCCGAGGGCGAGGGCATGCGCCGCCTGACCCGGGAGCGCTGCGACCTGCTGGTGTCCATCCCCATGGGCGGCAGCGTGGAAAGCCTCAACGTCTCGGTGGCCGCCGGGGTGGTGCTGTTCGAGTCCGTGCGCAGACAGGGATTGCCGAAACGACAAGGCTTGCCTAAACCCTGAAAAATTCAATATAATCACTGGCTTTTCGCACCCCCGGAAGTTCCGGCCCAAGCGGCCCTCGGGGGTTCCTTGCCGCACCGCACTTCGCATGGCGGGCGGCATCACCCCACAAGGAGACTGCATGCGACATTACGAAATCGTGTTCATCGTCCACCCCGACCAGAGCGAGCAGGTGCCCGCCATGGTCGAGCGGTACAAGGGCGTCATCGCCGCGCGCAGCGGCACCGTGCACCGCCTCGAAGACTGGGGCCGTCGCCAGCTCACCTACCCGATCCAGAAGGTCCACAAGGCGCACTACGTGCTCATGAACATCGAGTGCGACCAGGAGACGCTGAACGAGCTCGAGCATTCGTTCAAGTTCAGCGACGCGGTGCTGCGACACCTGACGGTGAAGATGGACAGCGCCACCACCGTGCCCTCGCCGATGATGAAGGAAGAGAAGTCGAAGTCGCTGATGGAACGCGGCGACGGCGACGGCGACAGCAAGGACGGCGACAGCAAGGACGGGGACGGCGAGAGCCGCACTGCGGAGGCGGGCGCCGCCTGAGCGTGGCCGACGGCGTCAATGCCGTCCGCTTGAGCGGCAGGTTGCTCGAGATCGGACCGTTGCGCCAGACCCCCGCAGGGATCGCCCTGATCGAGTTTCGACTGGTGCACGCTTCCGAGATCCTCGAAGCCGGCACCCTGCGCGAAGTCCGCGCGGAGGTCGATGTGGTGGCGTTCGAAGCGCAGGCGCGGCTCCTCGCGGACCGGCCGCTCGACGCAGCGCTCACCGTGGAAGGTTTCCTGTGCGCCCGCAGCCGGCGATCGAGCCGGCTGGTGGTGCACGCAACGAAAATAGAATTCAGTGAAGGAGTCTGACAATGCCGCCACCAAAACGGGGCAAGGGTAAAGGGAAGGGCAAGTTCGGCAAGGACAAGAAGGACAAGGGGCAGCGCGCGCTGTTCCGCCGCCGCAAGTTCTGCCGCTTCACCGCCGAGAAGTTCGAGTGGATCGACTACAAGGACATCGACGTCCTGCGCGATTTCATCAGCGAGAACGGCAAGATCATCCCGGCACGCATCACCGGGACCTCCGCCGGCTACCAGCGCCAGCTCTCGTCCGCCATCAAGCGGGCGCGGTTCCTCGCGCTGCTGCCGTTCACCGACCTGCACTGAGGGGGACGCCATGCAGATCATTCTCCTCGACCGTGTCGCCAACCTCGGCGGCCTCGGCGATGTGGTGAAGGTGAAGGACGGCTACGCCCGCAACTTCCTGATTCCGAAGGGCAAGGCGAAGCGCGCCACCAAGGAAAACCTGGCGCTGTTCGAGACCCGCCGGGCGGAACTCGAGAAGCAGCAGGCCGAGGCGCTCGCCGCGGCGCAGGCGCGCGGCGCGAAGCTCGAGGGCCTGATGGTGCAGATCGCGCAGAAGGCCGGCGAAGACGGCCGCCTGTTCGGTTCGGTGGGCAACATCGACATCGTCGAAGCCCTGGAGAAGCTCGGACATGAAGTCGAGCGCTCGCAGATCGACATGCCGAACGGGCCGCTCAAGCAGGTGGGCGACTATCCGATCGTCGTCAGCCTGCACACGGACGTGAGCGCGACGATCACCGTTTCCGTGCTCGGCGAGAGCTGATTCGAAAGGACTTTCCGGTCGCGCCACGCGGCGCGCGCCGGAAGCCGGGAGAAGGGGGCGCGAGCGCCCCCTTTTTCTTTTAATATCGCACCACCATGGCACGCATCCCGCCGAATGCCGCGCAGGCCCCGCGCGTCGAAACCGACCCGCAGCTGCTTGCGCTCAAAGTGCCGCCGCATTCGGTGGAAGCCGAGCAGTCGCTGCTCGGCGGCCTGCTGCTCGACAACCTCGCCTTCGACCGCATCGCCGACGTCGTTTCGGCGGACGATTTCTACCGCGACGACCACCGGCGCATCTACCGCCACATCGCCCGCCTCGTCGAGTCGGCGCGCCCGGCCGACGTGGTCACGGTGTCGGAGGCGATCGAGGCGAGCGAGGACAAGGACCGCACCGGTGGCGCCGCCTACCTCGGGGCGCTTGCGCAGAACACCCCGAGCGCGCTCAACATCCGGCGCTACGCCGAGCTGGTGCGCGAGCGCGCGGTGCAGCGGCGCCTTGCGCGCGTGGCCACCGAGATCGCCGAGAGCGCGCTCTCGCCCTCGGGCAAGGAGGTCGGCCAACTGCTCGACGAGGCGGAATCGCGCATCCTGGAGATCGGCGAGGCTGGCAACCGGCGCGGCGTCGGCCTCGAGGAGATCAAGCCGGTGCTCGCGCGCGTGCTCGAGCGCATCGACTTCCTCTACCACCGCGACAATCCCTCGGACGTCACCGGCGTGCCGACGGGCTTCGTCGACCTGGATGCGAAAACCGCCGGCCTGCAGGCGGGCGACCTGATCATCGTCGCCGGGCGCCCGTCCATGGGCAAGACCGCGTTCGCGCTCAACATCGCCGAGAACGTCGCCCTGCAGAGCCTGCTGCCGGTGGCCGTGTTCAGCATGGAGATGGGCGCCGCCCAGCTCGCCACGCGCATGCTCGGCTCGATCGCGCGCGTCGACCAGCACAAGATGCGCACCGGGCGGCTGAACGACCAGGAGTGGCACGACCTGTCCGAGGCGATGTCGCGGCTGCACGATACGCCGCTCTACATCGACGAGACTGCGGGCCTGAATTCCCTCGAGCTGCGCACCCGGGCGCGCCGCCTGTGGCGCCAGTTCGGCGGCAAGCTCGGCCTGGTGGTGGTGGATTACCTGCAGCTGATGTCCGCCTCGAACCCGCGCGGGGGCGAGAACCGCGCCACCGAGATCTCCGAGATCTCGCGCTCGCTGAAGGCGCTGGCGAAGGAACTGCAGGTGCCGGTGGTGGCGCTCTCGCAGCTCTCGCGCGCGGTGGAGCAGCGGAACGACAAGCGCCCGATCATGTCGGACCTGCGCGAATCCGGCGCCATCGAGCAGGATGCCGACGTGATCCTGTTCATCCACCGCGAGGAGGTCTACGCGCCGGAGAAACCCGAGGCCAAGGGGCGCGCCGAGCTGATCATCGGCAAGCAGCGCAACGGCCCGATCGGCAAGATCGACCTCACCTTCATCGGCCAGCACACCCGCTTCGGCAACTACGCAAACCCCGGCGGCTATTGAGGCGCGCTGCGACGGGTTGCAATTTCGCCCCTGTCGCGCACAATGGCCCTGCCCGGAAAGGAAAAGGTGACGCCATGGCCGAGCCGATGATCGCGCAGAAAGCGCCCTTCGCCGTAGAACTCGCCCCCGGCGACTACTGGTGGTGCGCCTGCGGCCAGTCGCGCCGCCAGCCCTTCTGCGACGGATCGCACAAGGGCAGTGAATTCACGCCGGTGAAGTTCAGCGTGGCCGAGGCGCAGAAGGTCTGGCTGTGCGGCTGCAAGCACACCGCGACGCCGCCGTTCTGCGACGGCACGCACAAGAAACTCTGAAGCACGGCGCCGGGGCGACCCCGGCGCCGCCGGACCTCAGCGCTTGGCGGCGCTCCAGCGGCCCTCGGTGCCGTTGTCCGCGCGGTAGCTGCCTTCCATGCGCGCCCCCGTCACCGTGCCGGTGAAGTCCCGGCGCACGCTCTTGTCGTCGACCAGCGCGAAGCGGATCTGGCTGCCGGTGAGCTGCGGCTCGCGCAGGCCGGCCTGCATCATGCCGAGCGTCACCGAGCCGGTCACCTTCTGGTAGCGCTGGTCCAGGCTCATCGGCAGCTTGCGCGGCGCCGCGCCCTGCAGGTCGAGCGCCCAGGTGCCGGCCACGGTCGCCGGCACGATCCACAGGTAGGCCGAGCGCCCGTCGATGCTCGAGACTTCGTCCGGCTCCCAGTCGTCCATGTTGAACGAGTGCGAGGCGACGCGCGTGCCCGGGCGCATCGACAGGATGGTCGGACGCAGCTTCAGGTTCAGCCCGGGCAGCAGGTACATGGTGAGCACCGTGGCCTTGCTGAAATCGGTCTGGAAGATGTCGCCGTGCGCGAAGGTCGCCTTGCCGGCCACGCCCGCCGCCTGGGCGTTGCGCTGCGAGAGCTTCACCATGTCCGGGTTGTACTCCACGCCCATGGCGCGCGCGCCGAAGAGCCGGGCCGCGGCGATGGTGATCTTGCCATCGCCCGAGCCGAGGTCGATGACCAGGTCCTTGGCGGTGACCTGCGCCATGCGCAGCATGCGCTCGACCACCTCGTCCGGGGTCGGCACCCAGATCACGTCCTTCCCGGCCTGGCCGACATGGGGCTCGAACTTTTCGGCCGGCGCGGCGGGGGCCTGCGCGTAGGCCGCGGGGCAGGCGACGAGCAGGGCGGCCAGCGCCGCGACACAACGGGAGAGCAGGGGTGCTGTCATGGAGGTTCCTGGAGGGGTGGAATCGATGGGGAGGCTGCGAAAAAGAGTAGCAGAAAGCGCGCCGCGGCGGCGCGCGCCGCCGCGGCCGCGGGATCTAGAGGGCTTCGGCGGCGTGGTCCGCGAGCCGCGAGCGTTCGCCCCGGGCCAGCGTCACGTGGCCGGCATGCGGCCAGTCCTTCATGCGGTCGACCACGTAGGTGAGGCCCGAACTGCCCTCGGTGAGGTAGGGCGTGTCGATCTGCGCGATGTTGCCCAGGCACACCACCTTGGTGCCCGGGCCGGCGCGGGTCACCAGCGTCTTCATCTGCTTCGGCGTCAGGTTCTGCGCCTCGTCGATGATCAGCCACTTCTTCAGGAAGGTGCGCCCGCGCATGAAGTTGAGCGACTTGATGCGGATCTTCGAGCGCACCAGGTCGTTGGTCGCCGCGCGGCTCCACTCGCCGCCCGGCTCGTCGGTGGCGTTCAGCACGTCGAGGTTGTCCTCCAGCGCGCCCATCCAGGGCTGCATCTTTTCCTCCTCGGTGCCGGGCAGGAAGCCGATGTCCTCGCCGATCGGCACCGTGACGCGGGTCATGATGATCTCGGCGTAGCGCTTTTCGTCGAGCACCTGCGTCAGGCCCGCCGCGAGCGCGAGCAGCGTCTTGCCGGTGCCCGCCTGTCCGAGCAGGGTGATGAAGTCGATGTCCGGGTTCATCAGCAGGTTGAGCGCGAAATTCTGCTCGCGGTTGCGCGCGGTGACGCCCCAGACCGAGTTCTTCGCGTGCGCGAAGTCGCGCACCGTCTCGAGCACCGCGGTGCGCCCGGTGCGCTCGCGAACGATCGCGTGCAGCGGCCGCTCGCCGGACTCGTCGTAGACGAACTCGTTCACCTGCAGCGCGGGCACCAGCGGCCCGCGCACCCGGTAGTAGGCGTGACCTTCCTTCTTCCAGGATTCCATGTCGCGGCCGTGCGCCTCCCAGAAATCCGCGGGCAGCGCGCGCACGCCGGTGTAGAGGAGGTCCGTGTCCTCCAGCACCTTGTCGTTCGCATAGTCCTCGACCGGCAGGCCGAGCGCGCGCGCCTTGATGCGCATGTTGATGTCTTTCGTCACCAGGATCACCTGGCGCTGCGGCGACTGCTCCTGCAGGTGGCGCACCACCGCGAGGATGTGGTTGTCGGTCTTGCCCGCGGCAAAGCTCGCCGGCAGCACGCCGTTCACCGCCTCGGTCTGCAGGTACAGGCGCCCGAGCATCTGCGAGGCGTAGCGCTCGCCCGCCGCGCCGGCGAGCGGAATGCCGGCCTTGATGTCGTCCACCGCGCGCCCGGCGGTGCCCGAGACGATGTCGTCGAGGAAGCGGCTCGCCTGGCGCGCGTTGCGCGCGACGTCCGACAGGCCCTTCTTGTTGTTGTCGAGTTCCTCCAGCGTGCCGATCGGCAGGAAGACGTCGTGCTCCTCGAAGCGGAACAGGCAGGTCGGGTCGTGCATCAGCACGTTGGTGTCCAGCACGAAGAGCTTCGTCGTGCGTTTCTTCAGGGAGCGGGCGCGTTTGGCCATGCGGGCGGTCGGAGGGGCGGCGGTTTCGGAGGCGGCGTCGGCGCCGGCGTCGGACGATGCAGCGGACTCAGGATTCTTGAACAAAGTGCAGGACCTCCTCTGCGTGGCCGGGAACCTTGACGCCGCGCCACTCGCGCAGGACGACGCCCTTCGCATCCAGGACGAACGTACTGCGCTCGATGCCGCGGACCTTCTTTCCGTACAGGGTCTTCATCTTCATGACGCCGAACAGCGTGCACGCCGTTTCGTCGGCATCCGAGAGCAGCTCGAAGGGGAAGCCCATCTTCGCCTTGAAATTCTCGTGGCTGCGCAGCGAATCGCGCGAGATGCCCCAGACCTGGCAGCCGGCCTTCCTGAAGGCGGCGTGGCGGTCGCGGAAGTCGGCCCCTTCCGCGGTGCAGCCGGGGGTGTTGTCCCTGGGGTAGAAATACAGGACGCGCCTGCGCGCGCCCGCGTCCGGGGACCGGAACGTGGCGCCGCCGGTCGCGGGAAGCGAAAACGCCTCGATGGGCCTGCCGGTCGTGCTTTCGGGTTTCTTCAAGAACCCTCTTTCAACCTCACTTGAAAGCGCTTCTCGGAAATCCTGTGCAACGCCTTCATTGAACACCAGAAAAGGCCGCCGCCGCAAGCGCGGGGCCGGTTCTTGCCAAGGATGTCCCAGGGCACTGATCGCTAACGCCTTTTCGAACCGCGCGCCGGCGCCACGGGGTCGGCGCGTAGAATGCGCGGCTTTCGCCACCCGAGGAGGAGCACCCGATGATCTACGAAATGCGCGTCTACCACTGCCTGCCCGGCAAGCTGCCGGAACTGAACAAGCGCTTCGAGACCATGACGCTGGCCATCTGGAAGCGTCACGGCATCCGCCCGGTGGGTTTCTGGACCGTGCTGGTGGGCAGCAGCAACACCGATCTCGTCTACCTGCTCGCCTGGGAGAGCATGGCCGAGCGCGAAAAGGTCTGGGGCGCCTTCATGGCGGACCCGGAATGGATCGCCAAGCGCGCCGAGACCGAAAAGAACGGCCAGATCGTCGCCTCGATCGAGAACAGCTTCCTCGCGCCGACGGCGTTCTCCGCGCTGAAGTAGCAACGGCCCGGACCGGCGTCAGGAGCGCGCCACCATCACCACGCCGACGATGATCACCGCGATGCCGCCCAGGCGCAGCGGCGTGAGCGCCTCGCCGAGCAGCCACCAGGCGGCCACCGCGTTCAGCGCGAAGCCGAGCGACACCATCGGGTAGGCGACGCTCACCGGGGTCTTCGACAGCGCGAGGATCCAAACGATCAGGCTGAGCGCGTAGCAGCCGATGCCGGCGAGGATGCGCGGCTCGAATGCGAGGCCGAAGCCGACCGGCGCGGCATTGGTGCCGGCCTTGAGGAAGAGTTGCGCCGCCGAGCCGAGCGCCACCGCCGCGAGGATGTACGCGAGGCTCGCAAGGCTCACTGGAACACCAGCGCCGCGGCGACGTTGCGTCCCTCGGCCATCAGGATGTTGTAGGTGCGGCAGGCGGCCTTCAAATCCATCGATTCGACGCCGATGCGTTGTTCGGTCAGCGCGCGCACCAGCGCCGGTGCCGGAAAGCGCTGCCGCGGCCCGGTGCCGAGCAGCAGGATCTCCAGCTTCATGTCGAGGAACACCGCGAAATCCTCCGCCGCGAGCGTCGCGAACGTCGTCGCCCGCCACGGCAGCACCTGCTCCGGCATGACGATCATGCTCGTCGTGTGGCGCTGGCCGTTCACCAGCACGTAGTCCTCGCCGTAGCCGGAGAAGCTGTTCTGCGCGCCGGGCGCGGTGGCGTGAAGTTTCATGGTGCGGCGATTCTAGCCCGCAATCGGCCGGCGATTCGCCGCCGGGCGCTGGCCGGCCGCGGAATTCTTCGCGTAAAATCATGGCCATGCGCGAATTTCCGAGAATCAAGAGGCTGCCGCCCTACGTCTTCAACGTGACGGCGGAATTGAAGATGGCGGCCCGCCGCCGCGGCGACGACATCATCGACCTGTCGATGGGCAACCCCGACGGGCCGACGCCGAAGCACATCGTCGACAAGCTGGTCGAGGCGGCGCAACGCCCCGACACGCACGGCTACTCGGTGTCCAAGGGCATCCCGCGGCTGCGCCGCGCGATCTGCGGCTGGTACCAGCGCCGCTACGGCATCGAGCTCGACGCCGACCACGAGGCCATCGTCACCATCGGCTCGAAGGAAGGCCTCGCGCACCTGATGCTGGCCACGCTCGAGCGCGGCGACACGGTGCTGGTGCCGAACCCCTCGTACCCGATCCACATCTACGGCGCGATCATCGCCGGTGCCGACATCCGCTCGGTGCGCATGACCCCGGGCATCGATTTCTTCGAGGAACTCGAGCGCGCGCTCTCGGACATGATCCCGAAGCCGAAGATGCTGATCCTCGGCTTCCCCTCGAACCCGACCGCGCAGTGCGTCGACCTGCCGTTCTTCGAGCGCGTGATCGCGCTGGCGAAGGCGCACGACATCTACGTGGTGCACGACCTGGCCTATGCCGACATCACCTTCGACGGCTGGACGGCGCCCTCGATCATGCAGGTGCCGGGGGCGCGCGAGGTGGCGGTGGAGTTCTTCACCATGTCGAAGAGCTACAACATGGCGGGCTGGCGCATCGGCTTCATGGTCGGCAACCGCGACCTGGTGCACGCGCTGGCGCGCATCAAGAGCTACCACGACTACGGCACCTTCACGCCGCTGCAGGTGGCTTCGATCATCGCGCTCGAGGGCCCGCAGGACTGCGTCGAGAAGATTCGCGCCACCTACCAGCGGCGCCGCGACGTCATGGTGCGCGGCCTGCACGACGCCGGCTGGATGGTCGAATCGCCCAAGGCCTCGATGTACATCTGGGCGAAGATCCCGGAGCCCTACGCGAAGCTCGGGTCGCTCGAATTCTTCAAGAAGCTGCTGAACGAGGCCAAGGTGGCGGTGGCACCGGGCATCGGCTTCGGCGACTACGGCGACGACCACGTGCGGATTGCCCTCATCGAGAACGAGCACCGCCTGAAGCAGGCGGCACGCGGCGTGCGCGAGATGTTCCGCCGCGACGGCGTCGGCGAGGCGGCGCGCGCCGCGGCGCCGGCCGCCGAGCCCGCGCCCGCGCTCGCCAGGGGGGCGGCATGAAGCCGATCAACGTCGGGCTGCTCGGCATCGGCACCGTCGGCCGCGGCACCTGGGAGGTGCTGGCGAAGAACGCCGGCGAGATCCGGCGCCGCGCCGGGCGGCGCATCCGCATCACGCGCGTGGCCGACAAGGCGCTCGCGCATGCGCGCGGCATCGTGAAGTCCCGGGCGAAGGTCAGCGCCGACGCGCATGAGGTGACGCGCGCGGCGGACGTCGACATCGTCGTCGAGCTGATCGGCGGCACCGGCATCGCGCTCGACCTGGTGCTCGACGCCATCGCCCACGGCAAGCACGTGGTGACCGCGAACAAGGCGCTGCTCGCCAAGCACGGCAACCGCATCTTTGCCGCCGCGCAGAAGGCCGGCGTGATGGTGGGCTTCGAGGCCGCGGTGGCCGGCGGCGTGCCGATCATCAAGGCGGTGCGCGAGGGGCTCGCCGCGAACCGCATCGAATGGATCGCCGGCATCATCAACGGCACCTCCAACTTCATCCTCTCGGAGATGCGCGACAAGGGCCTCGCCTTCGAGACGGTGCTCGCCGACGCCCAGGCCAAGGGCTACGCGGAAGCCGACCCGACCTTCGACATCCAGGGGGTCGATGCCGCGCACAAGCTGACGATTCTCGCCTCGCTTGCCTTCGGCATCCCGATGCAGTTCTCCAAGGCCTACACCGAGGGTATCTCGAAGCTCACCCAGCAGGACATCACCTACGCCGAGGAGCTGGGGTATCGCATCAAGCTGCTCGGCATCACGCGCCGCGCGCGCCGCGGCATCGAGCTGCGCGTGCACCCGACGCTGATCCCGACGAAGCGCCTGATCGCGAACGTCGAGGGCGTGATGAACGCGATCCTCGTCAAGGGCGACGCCGTCGGCCCGACGCTGTACTACGGCGCCGGCGCAGGCAGCCTGCCGACCGCGAGCGCGGTGGTGGCCGACCTGGTCGACGTCACGCGCCTGATCACCGCCGACCCCGAGCACCGCGTGCCGCACCTCGCCTTCCAGCCGGACCGCCTCTCCGACACGCCGGTGCTGCCGATGGAGGCGGTGGAAACCTCGTACTACCTGCGCATGCGGGTGCTCGACCGGCCCGGCGTGCTCGCCGCCATCACGCGCATCCTCGCCACCTCGCGCATCTCGATCGATGCCATGGTGCAGAAGGAGCCGGGCGAGGGCGAGCAGCGCGTCGACATCGTCATGCTCACGCACCGCGCGCTCGAGAAGAACGTGAACACCGCGATGGCGCGCATCGAGCGGCTGCGCACCGTGATCGGCAAGGTGACCCGGCTGCGCCTCGAAGAACTGCTGTAGTGCGCTACGTCTCCACCCGCGGGGGCGGCGCGCCGCAGCCCTTCTGCGACATCCTGCTCGAGGGCCTCGCCGCCGACGGCGGCCTGTTCCTGCCGGAATCGGTGCCGCAGGCCGACCTCGCCGCGTGGCGCAAGCTTTCCTACCCGGCGCTCGCAGAGGCGGTGCTCGCGCCCTTCATCGACGACCTGCCGCGGGCGGTGCTGAAAGACCTGGTTGCGCGCAGCTACACGCAGGCCGCCTTCGGCTCCGCGGACATCGCGCCGCTGAAGACGCTCGAGCCGGGCCTGTTCCTGCTCGGCCTGTCGAACGGGCCGACGCTCGCCTTCAAGGACATGGCGATGCAGCTGCTCGGCAACCTGTTCGAGCAGGTGCTCACCTCGCGCGGCGAGACGCTGAACATCCTCGGCGCCACCTCGGGCGACACCGGCTCGGCCGCCGAGCACGCGCTCGCCGGCAAGAAAGGCATCCAGGTCTTCATGCTCTCGCCGCACGGGCGCATGAGCCCGTTCCAGCGCGCGCAGATGTTCTCGCTGGATGCGCCGAACATCCACAACCTCGCGGTGAAGGGCGTGTTCGACGACTGCCAGGACGTGGTGAAGAAGGTGAATTCGGACGCCGCCTTCAAGGCGAAGCACCACATCGGCGCGGTGAACTCGATCAACTGGGCGCGGGTGGCGGCGCAGGTGGTGTACTACTTCTGGGGCTACTTCCGCGCGACGAAGACCGACGCCGAGGCCGTGAGCTTCGCCGTGCCCTCGGGCAACTTCGGCAACATCTACGCCGGCTGGGTGGCGCGCAGCATGGGCCTGCCGGTGAAGCGCTTCGTGCTGGCGACCAACGAGAACGACGTGCTCGACGAGTTCTTCCGCACCGGGCGCTACCGGGTGCGCGGCGGCGCCGAAGTCTCGGCGACCTCCAGCCCGTCGATGGACATCTCCAAGGCCTCCAACTTCGAGCGCTTCATCTTCGAGATGGTCGGGCGCGACGGCGCGAAGGTGCGCGCGCTCTGGGCCGAGTTGGATGCCAAGGGAATGTTCAACCTTTCCGGCACCGAGGCCTGGGAACGGGTGCGCGCGAGCGGCTTCGTCTCCGGGCGCAGCACCCATGCCGACCGGCTTGCGACGATTCGCGAGGCCGAGCGACGCTGGGGCGTGCTGATCGACCCGCACACGGCGGACGGGGTGAAGATCGGGCTCGAGCATCGCGAGCCCGGCGTGCCGCTGGTGTGCCTGGAGACCGCGCTGCCGGTGAAATTCGCCGAGACGATCCGCGAGGCCACCGGCGAGGATCCGCCGCGACCGGCGGGCTTCGAAGGGCTGGAGGCGAAGCCGCAGCGCTTCGAGGTGATCGAGGCGGATGCCGAGGCAGTGAAGCGCTTCGTCGCGGCGCACGCCGGCTGAGTCGGCGCAGCGCCCGGCAAAATGTTCCCGATCGGGAACATTTTGTCCCGGCCGGCGCCCGCTCAGGGCGCGGTTTCCACCGCCAGCGCCCCGTCCGGCCCGATCACCGCCCGGAGCCAGCGCACGAAAGGCGCCCCCCAGACCTCGATGCGGCGCACCCCGGGCAGCGGCGTGTCGTCGCGGAACGTGTGGGTGTCGCCGTTCACCACGACCACCGGCTTGCCGAGCGCGGCGGCGCCTTTTGCGAGCGCCTCGCGGAAGCCGGCGAAGCCGTCGGGCAGGCCGCGGGCAAAGTCCTCGGCACCGGCAAAGCCGGGGTTCGCCTGGATCAGGAACACCAGCCGGCCGATGCCGTTCGACCCAGCCAGGCGAAACGCCTCGTCCATCCAGTCGAACACCGCGCCCATGCGCCGGTGATGCTCCGCGTCCATCGCCGGGGTGCGGCCGAGGTTGTTGTTGCTGCCCTGCACGTTGAGCGCGATGAACAGCGTGTCGCCGGCGCGCCAGCGCAGGTGCTCGCAGTATTCGGCGTGACGCGCATCGAGGCTTGACTGTCGCTCTACGGCCAGCCCCTGCGGCGCGTCGCAGAAGAGCGCGCGCCACTTCGCCAGCCGCTCCAGCGGGTCGAAGCCGGTGCGGTAGCAGTCGGTCCAGTCGTTGTCGCCGGGCAGCAGCACGAAGGGGGCGCGGATTCGCGCGAACTGCCGCTTTCTCGCCTCGAACCAGACATCGGTGCAGGGCCCGCGCCCGGTGGTGATGTCGCCCACGTGCACCACGAAGGCGAGCGGCGCGGCGTTCAGTTCGTCGATCAGCCCGTCCAGTTGTTCGACTTCAGGCTGCGAATAGGGGGTGTCGCCGAGCAGGGCGAAGACCAGGCTGCCCGCCGGCGGTGCGGGCAGGGCGGCGCAGCCGGCCAGAAGCAGCGACAGGAACAGGGCGCGCAGCATGGTCGCAGGACGATACACCGCCAGAACAGGCGGTGCGCGCCTTGAGGGCATAGACTAGGGCTCCGGGACGCGCCGGTCAGGGCTGCTGTCCCGACCGTTCTCTGAAGGTCGTCAGCCGCGCGTGGTTCCGGGGGGAGGGTAAATGACGGAACTGCATCGGTGGCTGGCCAGCCTCGGTCTGGAAAAGCACGAAGCGAGCCTCCGATCGCAGGACGTGGATTTGTCTGTCGCGCCCGAACTGACCGAGCAGGATCTCGAGAAACTCGGGTTCTCACTGGGTCACCGTCGCAAGTTCATCGCCGCCGCGGCACGACTCCGCGCGGGCACGGGCCAGGCCGTTGACGCCCCGGTGGCGGCGGCACCGGACCCGCACGAGGCGGGCGCGCGGCTCGAGCGACGTCAGGTGACGATCGTGTTCAGCGATCTGGTCGGTTCAACGGCCCTGGCAGGGCGCCTCGACCCGGAGGACATGGACGCGCTGTTGCGCGCGTATCGCCAGGCCTGCGCGGCGGTCATCGACCGCTATGACGGGCACGTCGCGCAGTTTCTGGGCGACGGGATCCTTGCCTACTTCGGCTATCCAAGGGCGCAGGAGCACGCGGCCGAGCGTGCGGTTCGGGCGGGACTTGAGATGGTCACCGAAGTCGCCCGCGTTCCGCGACCCGATGGCAAGCCGCTGGCGGCGCGGGTCGGGATTGCCACCGGTCTCGTGGTTGCGGGCGGCACGGGCACGGAAGGCGAGCAGACGGTCGTCGGCGACACGCCAAACCTCGCGGCGCGCTTGCAGTCGCTTGGCGAGCCGGGCGAGGTGCTCGTCAGCGCGTCGACGCACCGGCTCACCGGAAACCTGTTCGAGTACGGCTATGCCGGTGAGCACCGGATCAAGGGAATCGAAGCACCGGTGCCGGCCTGGAGAGCACTCGGCGCGGGGGCCGTGGAAAGCCGTTTCATGGCCGCACGCGCCGCGATCGCCGCGCCCGTGATCGGGCGCGAGCGCGAGTTGGCGTTCATCGCGGACGCCTGGGCGCGCGCGGCGGACGGCAACGGGCACGTGGTGCTTGTCTCGGGCGAAGCGGGCATGGGGAAATCGCGCCTGCTCGAGGCGCTCGCCGAGCGCGTGCGCGATGAACCACACCAGATGCTGCGCGCGCAATGTACGCCGTACCATGCCAACAGCGCGCTGTATCCCTTCGTGCAGCTGTTGCGCCACCGGCTCGACCTGCGCCGCGAACTGGGCGATGCGGAGAACCGCCTTCGAATCGAGCGCGCGCTCGGGCGCATCGGTCGGGCCTCGCGGCAGTCGACGCTGTTGATGGCTGAACTGCTCGGGCTTCATGCGGACGAAAGCCTGTCGCCGGCGGAGCTGACGCCCGTCCAGCGCAAGGACGCCACGTTCGACCTGATCGAGGCGTTTCTCCTCGCCCCTCTCGAGGGCGCCACGGTGCTGCTGCTGCTCGAGGATGCGCACTGGAGCGATCCAAGCACGCAAGCGCTGATTGAGCGGCTGCTGGCCAGGATTGAAAGAGAGCGGGCGCTGGTGGTGATCACGCATCGTCTCGAGATGAAGGTTTCATGGGAGACGCATCCACAGGCCACGATACTGCGCTGCAAGCGGCTTGGTCCCGAGCATTGCGCTTTGCTCGCGCGGCACGTCGCCGGCCACCGGACGGTGGGTGAAGCACTGATCCGCGAGATCACCTCACGCAGCGATGGTGTGCCGCTCTACGTCGAGGAGCTGACCAGGGCGGTCCTCGACCTGCCTTCGCAGGGATCGGGCACCGTGCCCCTGACGCTCCAGGATTCCCTGATGGCCCGCCTCGACCGGCTTGGCGACGCGAAGGACATCGCGCAGATGGCATCGGTTATCGGTCGGCAGTTCAACTACGCCATTCTGGCTGCGGTCGCGGAGCTCGACCATGCGGTCCTGCGGGCAGGCCTGGACCGGCTGTCGGAATCCGGGTTGGTATTCGCCGCGGACGAAGAGGTGGAGGCGGTCTACAGTTTCAATCATGCCCTTGTCCAGGAAGCGGCTTACGACAGCATGACGCGGTCGCGGCGCCAGGCGCTGCACGCGAAGATCGCGCGCGGCCTGGAGGCGCAACTCGACCGGCACGACGACGGCGAGCTGACCGTCGTCGCGCATCACTTCGGCCGTGCCGGAGAGCCCGAGCGCTCATTCGATCTCTGGCTGCGCGCCGCCGAGCGCGCCGCCGAGCGACTTGCGTTTGCCGAGGCGGTGGCTGATCTTGGTTCCGCGCTCGAGCAGGCGCAGCGCATCGCGGACCCGGCAGAACGCGCAAGACTCGAACTCGAGGCACACCTCAAGCTGGGCGCGACGCTGGTCCACCAGAAGGGTGCGCAGAGCGGCGAGGTCGAGGCGGCGCTCCAGAATGCCTACCGGTTGGCGCAGCAACTGGATGATGGGCCGCGCCTGTTCGAGGCCACCTGGGGCCTGTACCTGAACGCCGCGCGCAACCGCCGCTTCGACCGGGTGAGGGTGCTCGGCCACGAACTGCTTGCTGTCAGCGACGCGCTCGGCGACGAAGACCTCAAGTTCGAGGCGCTGCACCATCGCTGGGGCCTGGCGCACTTCCTGGGGGAGACGCCGAACATCCTTCTCTATACGGCTCGCGGCCTCGAGCGGTACGAGTCGGCGCGGCACCACAGGTTTTCCTACGTTTTCGCCGGCCACGATCCGGGTGTCTGCGCCTATTGCGTCAGGGCGCTCGGCCTGGGGGTCTCAGGCGCGGTCGGGGAGGTGTTTTTGGCGCTGGAGGGCGCGAACGCGCTGGCCGAACGGCTGCAGCATCCGATGACACTGCTCTTCGCACAGGTGCTCGGCTGTCATGCCCTGTATTTCACCCGCGATGCGCAGGCCTGCCTCGGACTTGCCGGGCGCCTGGTTGAAAGCGCAACCCTGTACGAACTGCCGGCGATCCGGGACATTGGCGCATTCTGGCTGGGTGCAGGCCAGGGGATGGCGGGCGACGCGGCGGGCGGCGTGGCACGCATGGCGCCGACGTTTGAAGCGACGCTCGCCTACGGATTCCTCGGCGTGCTTCCGGGCGTGGTGATGGCGGAAGCGCTGGCGAGTGTCGATCGTGACGAGGAAGCGCTCGCACTCATCGCGCGGCTGCTCGACGCCACCGAGACCCCCGAGGCGGGCGTGTTCATGTCCGAACTGTGGCGCATTCGCGGGGAATTGTTCGCGCGTGGCAAGGGCGGCGACCCGGAGCGGAGTTTGCAGACCGCCTTGCGCATCGCCCGCGCGCAAGGGGCGACACTGCTGCAGTCGAGAGCGGGCATTTCGCTTGCCCACCTGCGGGCCGGGGCGGGTCGGCGCGACGAGGCACGTTCCGCACTTGCAGAAGCGGGCCTGGACGCGCTCGCCGATCGCGGTGTACCGGAACTCCTTGCCGCCGAGAGGCTCCGCGCCGACTTGGGCTGATGCCCGCGCGCTGCGCAACATCCACCCCGCGGCGCCCTGCTAGATCCCGTAGGCCTTCCGCACCAGCGTGATCGGGTGCGCCTTCTGCGTGGTCGCCGCAGGCGGCGAATCGCCCTCGCGCATGCCCTGCAGGATGTGGCGTCCGGCGATCGGGCAGTCCGAGCTCACCCAGTCGGGCGCGTCCTCGCCCATCATGCGGAACACCGGGCGGCCGATCTTCATCGAGTTGGCGTAGTACTCCGTCTTCACGCCCCAGGTGCCGTCGTGGCCGGCGCAGCGCTCGACCGTCTTCACCGTGGTGCCGGGAATCGCCTCGAGCAGCTCGCGCGTCTTCTGGCCGACGTTCTGCACCCGCGCGTGGCAGGGGATGTGGTACGCGACCTTGCCGAGCGGCGCCGGAAATTCGGTCTTCAGCAGGCCGTCCTTCCTGCGCGCAACCAGGTACTCGAAGGGGTCCATCATCGCCGCGCGCACCGCCTGCACGTCCGCGTCCTCGGGAAAGAGCAGCGGCAGTTCCTGCTTGAACATCAGCGTGCAGGAGGGAATCGCAGTGAGGATGGCGTAGCCGTCCTTCGCCAGCTTCGCCAGCGGCGGGATGTTCACCGCCTTCAGCTTCGCCACCGTCTCGAGGTCGCCGAGTTCCAGCTTCGGCATGCCGCAGCAGGCTTCCTTCTCGACGATGACGTACGGGATCTCGTTGTGCTCGAGGATCGCGAGCAGGTCGTGGCCCATGCCGGGCTCGTTGTAGTTCACATAGCAGGTGGAGAAGATCGCCACCTTGCCCGGGGTCGTCTTGCCGTCCTTCACCGCGTGCGCGCCCGCGGGCTTGGCGTTCGGGCGGAAGGTGCGCGCGGCGTAGTCCGGCAGTTCGCGGTCTTTCGCCACGCCGAGCACGGCCTGCATCGCCGCGCGCGCCGGGCCGAACCTGTTCATCGCGTTCACCGTCTGCACCACCACCGGGATGGTGGCGAGCTTGCCCATCGCGTCGGTCGAGGAGAGCAGGGTGTCGCGAAACGGCGCGCCCTTCTCCTTGAACTTCACCGCCTTGGCGCGCAGCATCAGGTGCGGGAAGTCGACGTTCCACTCGTGCGGCGGGACGTAGGGGCACTTCGTCATGTAACAGAGGTCGCAGAGGTAGCACTGGTCGACCACCTTTGCGTAGTCTTCCTTCGCCACGCCGTCGACTTCCATCGTCTTGCTCTCGTCGACCAGGTCGAAGAGGGTGGGAAAGGCGGTGCACAGGCTGACACAGCGCCGGCAGCCGTGGCAGATGTCGAACACCCGCTCGAGCTCCTTCTCCAGCGCCCCGGCATCGTAGAACGCCGGGTTGCGCCAGTCGATCGGATGCCGGGTCGGTGCCTCGAGACTGCCTTCGCGTGCCATCTGTTCGCCTTTCCTTGTTGTGTCTCAACGAGACGATGGTTTCGGGGGTGGACGAGGGGGCGGCGCCCCCTTGTTCCCTTAGTCCGCCAGCCCGTCGAGCGCCTTCTGGAAGCGGTTGGCGTGGCTGCGCTCGGCCTTGGCCAGCGTCTCGAACCAGTCGGCGATCTCGGTGAAGCCCTCGTCGCGCGCGGTCTTCGCCATGCCCGGGTACAGGTCGGTGTACTCGTGCGTCTCTCCCGCCACCGAGGCCTTCAGGTTCGCCCGCGTGCCGCCAATCGGCAGGCCCGTGGCCGGGTCGCCGCACTGCTCGAGGTACTCCAAGTGCCCGTGGGCGTGGCCGGTCTCGCCTTCGGCGGTCGAGCGAAACAGCGCCGAAACGTCGTTCTGGCCTTCCACGTCGGCCTTGGCTGCGAAATACAGGTACCGGCGGTTCGCCTGCGATTCGCCCGCGAACGCGTCCTT
>DATCYZ010000120.1:0-13605 GCA_036526195.1 Burkholderiales bacterium | reverse complement strand
ATTGCCGCCCCACTCCGCCAGCTTGGCGCGCAGGTGCGCCTCGCGTTCCGGGAAGCGCGCACGCACCCAGTGCAGCAGGTAGACGCCGTCGGCGTCGTTGTTGCCAGTGACGTACTCGCAGTGCTCGCCGCGCTGGATCCTCGCCAGCACGCGCTCGAAGAGCAGGTCGAGCGCGTCGCGCGCGGCCTGGAACACGGCGTCCCGCCCGCGGTTGCGGTCGCCGCGCCCGGCATAGTTGAGGTGCGAAAGGTAGAACTTGTCGATGCGCTCATCCTCCACCAGGTCGAGCAGCGCCGGCAGGTCGACGGCATTGTCGGCAGTCAGCGTGAAGCGCACGCCCACCTTGACGCCGCGGTCGCGCGCGAGCCGCAGCCCGGTCATCGAGGCCTCGAAGGCGCCCGCCTTGCGGCGGAAGCGGTCGTGCGTCGCCTGCAGGCCGTCCAGGCTGATGCCGACGTAGTCGAAGCCGAGCGCCGCGATGCGGTCGGCCATCGGCGTGTCGATCAACGTGCCGTTGGTCGAGAGCGCGGTGTAGAAGCCCATGGCCTTGGCCCGCGCCGCGACCTCGAACAGGTCCGGGCGCAAGAGCGGCTCGCCGCCCGAGAGGATCAGCGCCGGCACGCGCGCCTTCTTCAGGTCGTCCATCACGGTGAACACGTCCGCGGTCGACAACTCGCCCGGGAAGTCGATGTCGGTCGAGATCGAGTAGCAGTGCATGCAGGTCAGGTTGCAGCGCCGGATCAGGTTCCAGATCACCACTGGCCCGGGCGGCTCGCGCCGGCCGGTGAGCGGGGTGGGCTGCACCACTTCCTTCATGTACTGCGAGATGCGAAACATGCCGTCCTTCTCCGCGCCAGGGCGATTTCAGCTTAGGGGGTTGCGGGCAGCGCCTGTTGAGGCAGGTCAACTTCCGGCGCGCGCAGGCGCAGCCCGGTCTTCTTCAGGATGCGGGTGCTGTAGAGCACGTCGCGCGCCCGCAGCGCGGTCCCGAGCAGCGCCCGGATGGCCTCCAGCCGCCCCTCGACCTCCTCGCGGCTGCGCGCATGCACCATGGCGAAGAGGTTGTAGCGCCAGGCTGGCGGACGGCGCGGGCGGCGGTAGCAATGGCTGACGAAGGCGAGCGCGCCGACCTGCGCGCCGAGGATGTCCACTTCAGCATCGTCCACGTCCCAGACCGACATCGCGTTGGCCCGGTAGCCGAGCGCGTAATGGTTCGGCACCGCGCCGATGCGCCGGATGCGACCGTCGGCGAGCATCGCGGCGAGCCGCGCGGTCACGGTCTCCGGGCTGACGCCGAGCGATTCGGCGATCGCTTCCCACGGTTCGGCGACCAGCGGCAGGCCGCCCTGCGTGGCGCGCACCAGGCGCGCGTCGAGCGCCTCGCTCATGCGCTCAGCCGCAGTTCGATGAAGTACTCGCGCTCGCGCGGGAAATCGAGCACCTCGAGGCCGGTTTCCGCGCGGATCGCATCGAGCACCCGCGGGATGTCCTCGCGCGCGGCGGTGGCCAGCACGAACCACATGTTCAGGCGATGCTCGCGCGCATAGTTGTGCGCCACCTCCGGGTGGGCGTTCACCAGCGCGGCAACGCGCTCGAACTCCGCCTCCGGCACGCTGATCGCGCAAAGCGAGAAGGCGCCGCCAAGTTTCTCGACGTCGTACATCGGCCCGAAGCGGGTGAGCGTGCCCGCGTCGAGCATGCGCATGATGCGCCCGAGCAGCGTGGATTCGTCGGTGCCGAGCGCCTTCGCCGCCTGCGCGTAGGGTCGCGGGACGAGCGGAAACCCGCCCTGCAGGCGGTTGATGATGGCGCGATCGAGCGCGTCCATCGGCGCTTGCGCCGCCGCTTCAGGCCGCCGCAGCATAGCGTGCCCCGCGCTGGGTGAAGCAGCGTTCGCTGAACAGGATCTCGCGCGGCTGCGCCTCGAGCCCGGCGAGGCGCGTCAACTGCGCCACCTGCCCGAGCACCGTGTCGCGCGCCCGCCCGTGCACCATGCAATACAGGGTGTACGGCCATTCGGGCAGGCTGCGCGCGCGCCGGTAGCACAGCGTCACCGCGGGTTCGCCGGCCAACACCCCGCCCGCCACGGGCGCCAGAGCGTCCGGCACGTCCCAGACCACCATGGCGTTTGCCTCGAAGCCCAGGCTGCGGTGCCGTGCCACGGCGCCGAAGCGGCGCAGTACGCCGCGCTCGAGCCAGTCGCGCAGGGTCGCCATCACCCCGGTCTCGGGCAGCGTCGCGGCTTCGCCGAGGCGCGCGTAGGGTTGCGGATCGAACGGCAGGCCGTCGGCCAGTGCGACCACCAGCCGGCGCTCGGCCGCGGTCAGGCGCACCGGCCCGGGCGCCGCAGGCGTGCGTGCGGGTCGGGCCGTGTCGCGCCCGGTTGCGAGGTCGAAGCCGAGGTCGATGTGGTACTCCTCCACCAGCGGCAGGCGCAGCACCCGGAAACCGGTCTCGCGCTCGATCCCGAGCAAGACCGTCTCGAGCGCGCCGGCATCGCCCGCGCTCGCCACGAACCACAGGTTCACTGCGTGGCCGCGTTCGTAGTTGTGATTGACCTCCGCGCGCGCGCTGACCTGCGCCGCCACCCGTTCGAGCTCGCCCGCAGGCACCTGCATGGCGGCGAGCGTGCTCGCCCCCACGGTGTTCGGCCGGAACAGCGCGCCGATGCGGGTCATGCGCCCGCCTGCCTGCAACGCGCGAAACGCGGCAATCACCGCCGCCTCGTCCATGCCCTCCGCACGCGCGATCCGCTCGAACGGACGGGTAACGATCGGGAAGTCGCGCTGCCAGCGGTTCAGCAGCCCGAGATCGACATCACCGGTCATCGTCGCCCTCAGAACCCGGTCATGAAGGCGCGCGCGGTGAGGAAGATGCCGCTCGGCTTGTCCGCGGCGATGCGGGACACGGACGCCAGCGATCGCGTGTCGTACACCAGCACGGCATCGTCGTCGCGCGAGGAAATCCACACCTGCTCGCCGCGCGGGGTGAACTCCATGTGCAGCACCGCGCGACCCGGCTCGAGCGACTTCACCACGCTCAACGAGGGCACGTCGAGCACCTGCACCACGCCGTTGTGCGGGAAGGCGAAGTTCACCCAGACGCGCCGGCCGCCGGGCTGCGCCACCACGAACACCGGCTGGCCGTGCACGGCGATCCGCCCGGCCTCGGTCCAGGTCACGGTATCGAGCACCAGCACCTCGTGTCGCCCGATCGCGGGCAGGAAGGCGTAGCGTCCCGCCATCGCCCAGCCGCGCAGGTGCGGCATCTTGTACACCGGCAACGGCGTCTCGCCGCGACCGTAGCCGCCGAGGATGCGCTTCGCGCCGGCGCCGGGATTCCACAGGTCGATCAGGGCCAGCCCGTCCTCGCCGTACAGGCCGGCGATGTAGTGGCGCCCGTTCGGCGTGATGAAACCGTCGTAGGGCTGCTTGCCGATGCCGGTGAACTTCGTCACCACCGGCTTGCGTGGGTTCGAGGCATCCGCGATCCACACCTCGCCCGCCTCGAACAGGCTGAAGATGAAGCCGTTGCCGGGGGCGTCGGCGATGCCGACCACCTTGGCGCGCTGCGTGCCGTCGCCCCAGGTCGAGGCGACTTCCGACAGCGGCTCGAGCGTCGCGGCATCGAAGATGCGGATGCCGCCCGGCTCGTAGTTCGCCGCGGCGATCAGGCGGCCGTCCTGCGAGATCGCGCCGCCGATGGAATTGCCGGCCTGCACGATGCGACGATCGATGCGCCGCGCCAGCAGATCCACCTTGGTCAGGCCGCCGTCGCGACCGAATACGTAGGCGTAGCGGCTGTCGCGCGAATACACCACCGAGGCGTGCGACAGATCGCCCAGCCCCTCGATGCGCCCGAGCACCGTGCGGCTGCTGGTTTCCACCAGCGCCACGCGTCCGGCGGCGCGCTCGATGATCAGGCCGAGGTCGCCGGTACCGCGCAACACCGGCCCTTCATGTGCGCAACCGGCGGCGAGGCCGGCCAGCAGGACCATGGCGAGCAGCCGTGGCAGGGTCATTTCGGCAATCCTTTTCTCAGTTGTTCGACGATCCATTCGGCTTCGCCGGTCTTCAGGAAATCGCGCCAGGGCGGCATCGGCGTGCCCGGCCGGCCGTTGAGGATGACGAAGGCCATCTGCTCCGCGTCGCGCTCGGCGATCACCGCGGGCACCAGCGGCGGCCCGAGCCCGCCCTTCATCGTCAGGCCGTGGCAGGAGCCGCAGTCCTGCTTCACCATGTTCAACAGGTGCGCGCGCCGCTCGCTCGCCGGCTCGGCGGCGAGCGCCGGCCCCGCCAGCACGACGAGCAGGCCGGGAAGCACGACTGCCTTGATGAACCTCATGTCCGGACGATGCCCGAGCGCACCCGGGCAGGACTTAACCTGGATCAAAGCCGCGACCGGGTCGCTCGCCTAACTTGCGAGGCAGGGAATCGCAAGGGGATCGTGGATGGACAAAAGCCTCGCACCGCGCGCCGATCGCGCCTATTTCGCCGCCTTCCTCGACCTGCGCGGCACCCGCGGCATCGTCGTCGGCGGCGGCCCGGTGGCGGCGCTCAAGGCCGAAGTCCTGCTGCGCTCGGCCATTACGGTCACCGTGATCGCGCCCGATCTCTGCAACCGGCTGACGGAACTGGTGCTGCTCGGCGCGGTCAACCACGAAGCCAAGCGTTTCCAGCCCGGCGACCTCGTCGGCGCGGCCATCGCGATTGCGGCGACCGACGATCCATCCGTGAACGAAGCGGTCTCGAGCGCGGCGCGGGCGCTGCACATCCCGGTCAACGTGGCCGACAACGCCGCCCTGTCGAGCTTCATCATGCCATCGGTGATCGACCGCGCGCCGGTGCAGATCGCCATCTCCAGTGCCGGCACCTCACCAGTGCTGGCACGAAAGCTTCGCACCCTGATCGAGTCGGTGGTGCCGTTCAGCTGGGGACGGCTGGCCGCGTTCGCCGGACGCTTTCGCGCCGCCTCGAAGCGGCGCCTGCCCGACCCGGAATCGCGCCGGCGGTTCTGGGAGGACGTCATGGACGGGCCGGTGGCCGATCGCATGCTGGAAGGGCAGGAAGCCGAAGCCGCGCGACTGCTCGAAGCGATGCTCGCGGAACGTCCCGCGCAGGACACCGCCACGGGCATGGTGTCGCTGGTCGGCGGTGGTCCGGGCGACCCGGACCTGCTCACGCTGCGCGCGCTGCGCGTGCTGCAGCGGGCGAACGTCGTGCTCTACGACCACCTGGTGGCAAGCCGCATCGTCGACCTCGCGCGGCGCGACGCCGAGCGCCTGTACGTCGGCAAGGAGTCGAACAACCACGCACTGCCGCAGGAGGACATCAACCTGCTCATGGTGCGGCTCGCGCGCGAGGGCAAGCGCGTGGTGCGGCTGAAGGGCGGCGATCCCTATGTCTTCGGCCGCGGCGGCGAGGAGATCGAAACGCTCGCCGCGCACGGCATCCCCTTCGAGGTGGTGCCCGGCATCACCGCTGCCTGCGGCGCGGCGGCCTATGCCGGCATTCCGCTGACGCACCGCGACCATGCGCATTCCTGCGTCTTCGTCACCGGCCACCTGAAGGACGGCTCGCTCGACCTGAACTGGGACGTGCTCACCCGCCCGAAGCAGACCGTCGTCATCTACATGGGAGTGCACGGGCTGGACACCCTGTGCGAACAGCTGATGGCGCACGGCCTCGCGGGCGACACGCCGGCCGCGCTGGTCGAGAAGGCGACGCTGCCCGAACAGCGCGTGCTCGCCGGCACCATCGCCACCCTGGCGCAGGTTGCCGCCGACGGCCGCGTGAAACCGCCGGCGCTGGTGATCGTCGGCGAGGTGGTCAGGCTGCGCGGAAAACTGGGCTGGTTCGCGCCGGAACAGGCCCTCGCCCAACGCCAGCCGGAAACCAGCGGCGCCTGAGGCGCAGCGCGGAACGCTCAGGTCCGCAGGAAGCCGCCGTCCACCGCCAGGGTCTCGCCGGTGATGAAGGCGGCGGCATCCGAGACGAGGAACACGGCCGCCTTGGCGACGTCCTCCGCCTCGGCAAAGCGCCCCAGCGGAAAGCGCGCGAGGATGCGCGCGCGCAGGTCCTCGGTGAGGTGACCACGCACCATGTCGGTCTCGATGAAGCCGGGCGCAATGGCGTTCACGCGGATGCCTTCCGGCCCGAGGTCGCGCCCGAGCCCGCGGGTGATCGCCACCACCCCCGCCTTGGTCGCCCCGTACCAGACGTTGCCCATCGCGCCGCCGCCCTTCTCCGCCGACACCGAGGCGATGTTGACGATGGCCGCGCCGGCGCGGCCGCGCATCGCCGGCACCACCGCCTGCACGCAGTTGAACACCCCGGTGAGGTTCACCGCGAGCAGCCGGTCCCAGTCCTCGCCGCTGGTCGCATCGAACGGCCCCGTGGCGAGCAGGCCAGCGTTGTTTACCAGGATGTCGATGCCGCCGTGCTCGGCCTTCAGGCCCGCCACGGCCTGCGCCAGGCCCGCCCGGTCGGTCACGTCCACGCGCAGGTCCGCGCCTGGGGCAATGTCGGCGCGACAGACCGTCGCGCCCTGCACGGCGAGGCGCGCCGCGATGGCCGCGCCGATGCCGCGCCCGGCCCCGGTGACGAGGGCGATCCGGCCGGTGAGGCCCGCGGGTTCCGGCGCATCGGCGCTGCGGGGCGTGCGCGGCGTCATGCGGAGAACGACAGGTCGGTGCCGGCGAAGCGCACCCGCGCATGCGTGATGTCGCGCCGCTCGGCGACATAGCGCACCAGTTCGTGCAGCGGCGTGGTGCGAAAGCTGCACCCGGGCACCGGGTCGCGCAGCGGCGCGAGCAGCGCATCGTCGTAGAACGCGGCGAGCAGCAAGGCCTCGTCGCTCGCCCCGGGCCCGAGGCGCGCGCGCAGTTTCGGCAATCCGGGCTCGAGGTGCGTCGCGGCACGCGCGCTGACACGGTCCTGCGATCGCAATCGCGCGCGCTCGAGAAAGGCCGGCGCGGGCTCGGCGGCGAGGCGGCCATAGTAGCCGCTCGCGTACTTGCGCACCTCGTCCGGAATCGTGCGGTAGCGCTCGCCCTGCACCACGTTCAGCACCGCCTGCGTGATGATGTACTGCGCGAACGGGCTGACCAGGATCGGATAGCCGAGGTCCTCGCGCACCCGCGCCGCCTCCTCCATCACCTCGGGCAGCCGGTGCTCGAGCTGCATCGCCGCGAGCTGGCTCTTCAGGTTGGAGATCATGCCGCCGGGGATCTGGTGCGCGTAGAGCGCCGGGTCGTACGTCGCCGGCACGCCGCGCGGCTTGCCCTCGCGCAGGCAGAGCCACTCGAACCAGCGCGAGGCCTCCGCCATCGCCGCCTCGTCGAGATCGCAGCGCATGCCGAGCGCAAGGGCGCGCGCGCGGATGTCCTGCGTCTCCGGCAGCGAGGCGCCGTTGCCGAGGGGCGCGAGCGCAGTGTACGCATACTCGAACCCCGCCTGCATGGCGACCGAGTACACCTCGGGGGCGAGGCCGGACTGGCAATGCGAATGCAGCTGCAGCGGCAGGCGCGGCGTCGCGGCCGCCAGCGCCGGGAACAGCGTGCGGCCGCGTTCCGGCGTGAGCAGGCCGGTCGGGTCCTTGACGCAGAGGAAGTCCACGCCCATGGCGGCGAGTTCCTTCGCCCGCGCCGCGTAGTACGCATCGGTGTGCACCGGGCTCAGCGTGTAGGTCATCCAGCCGTTCACCTGCATGCCCGCGGCCTTGCCCGAGCGCACCGAGGATTCCAGGTTGCGGTTGTCGTTCAGCGCGTCGTAGACGGTCAGCACCTTGACCCCGAGGCGGCCGAGCACCGCGGAATTGAGCTCCACCACGTCGTCCGGAAACAGCTCGAAGGTGTACAGGCTCTGGCCGCGCGTCAGCGCGTCCACTGGCGTTTCGAGGCGTTCGCAGAGCATCTGCACGCGCCGCCAAGGATTCTCGTGCAGGAAGCGCACGCAGACGTCGAACACCGCGCCGCCGAGCACGTTGATCACGTCGTAGCCGACGCGGTCCAGCGTCGCGAGCACCGGCGTCATCATCTCCGTGGTCATGCGCGTCGACCACAGGCACTGGTGGGCGTCGCGCAGCGTCACGTCGACGAAGCGCATGCGTTTGCCCGCCGGCTTGCGCGCGCTCATGGCGCCGCCCGGATCGCCAGCAGCGGCTGGCCGGCTTCGACCGCCTCGCCGTCGGCGACGAGGACCGCCTCGACCGTCCCGGCGCAGCCCGCCTCGACCGAGTTCATCAGCTTCATCACTTCGACGATGCCGACCACGGTGTCCGGCGCGACCCGCTGCCCCGGTTCGACGAAGGGCGCGGCGCCCGGCAGCGGCGCGCGGTAGAAGGTGCCGACCATCGGCGCGCGCAGCAGTTCGCAGCCGGGCGGGACCTCCAGGTCCCGCTGCGCCGCCGGGACCGAGGACTGCGCGGGCGCGGCGGTGGTCGGCACGGCGGGCTGCGCGGGGACGGGTGCGCCCGCCGTCGCCGGCGCGCGGCGCACCTCGATCTCGATGTCGCCGGTGCGCAGGCGCACCTCGCTGAAGCGCGCCGAGGCCTCGATCAGCCGGACGATCTGCAGCAGGTCGTCATGGGTGAAGTCGCGTTGCGGCGCGGGGGTCGGCGCTTTCGGTTTCATCGCCGGGGAATCGTTTCATGCCGGACAGGGCATTGCAACAGCGCGCCGCGATCCGGCAAGACACCGCATCGAAACCGGCGCTTACCGCGGCGGCGACGGCAGTCGGCAGAATCCCTGCGACGGCAGGTCGAGCGCGGCATTGAAGCGCGCGGACATGTTCTGGAAGGCGATCAGGCCGGTGAGTTCCACCATCGCCGTTTCGCCGAACTCGCCACGGACGCGGGCCGCAAGGCTGTCGTCCACGGCCCCCGTCGTCATCGCTTCGGCATAGGCCAGCGCGATGCGCTCGCGTTCGGAGAAGAGCGCGTCGTCGCGCCACCGGTCGAGCGCCTGCGCCTTGTCCATGGATCTGCTGCGCTCGGCGAGCAGCGCGGCATTCAGGTCGATGCAGAACGAGCATTGCACGAGTTGCGCAATGCGCACCTGCAGCAGCGATCGCAGCGCCGGGGCCAGCGGCGAATCACGGCGTTCAAAGGCCGACTGGAATGCAAGGAGGGAAAGGTAGGCGCGGGGCAGCCGCGCCCAGGTGAGCGCCGGCACCAGCACCTGCCCCCAGCGCCGGCGCTGCAGCCAGAAGAACGGCCGCAGGAACCAGGGCAGCCGGGACAGGGGGTGTTCGCTCACGCGCATGTGGCCTCCCGCGACGAGTATCGCGGGAGTCCCGTGCACGGACCTTGCGACGGATCAAGCCGCCGGTGGTTCAGGCCGCGATTTCTGCCCGGTTGACCACCGTGTCCGGGTCCAGCTTGCCATCGAAGTGATCGAGCACGTTCTGCGCCGACTGGGTGGACATGCGCACCATCGCTTCCTGCGTCACCCCGGCGATATGCGGCGAGACGATCAGGTTCGGCAGCGACAGCAGCGGGTTGTCGGTCGGCGTGGGCTCGGTGTCGAAGACGTCCAGCCCGGCGGCGCGGATCCGTCGGCTCGAAAGCGCCGCGTGCAGCGCCGCCTCGTCGAGGATGCCGCCGCGCGCGCAGTTGACGATCACCGCGGTCGGCTTCATCAGGTCGAACTCCGCGCTCGAGAACAAATGCCGCGTCGCCTCGCTCAAGGGGCAGTTGGTGCTCACCGCGTCCATCTGCGGCAGCGCCTTGCGCAGGTCCGGCACCGGCACGCAGCCGGCTTTCGAGATCAGCGCCTGGTCGATGAAGGGGTCGCTGACATGCACCTTCATGTCGAAGGCGAGTGCCCGTTGCGCCACGCGCGAGCCGGTGCGGCCGAACCCCACCACCAGCAGGTTCTTCCCCGCAAGGTCGGTGGCCATCGGCGCCACGCGGCCGCGCCAGTCGCCGCTGCGCGTCATCGCGTCGTACGCCGCGCCCTCCTTCACCAGCGTCAGCAGCATGAACATCACGTGCTCGGCCACCGACACCATGTTGGAGTGGATCGCGAGCGCGAGCGGGATCCTGCGCGCGTTCAGCGCCTCGACGTCGATGGCGTCGTAGCCCACGCCGTGGCGCGAGACGATCTCCAGCAGCGGCGCGGCGCCGATCACGGCGCGGTCGATGCGCGCGGTGCGCACCACGATGGCGTGGACGTCGCGCGCCGCGGGCACCAGCGCCGCCTCCGTGCTCGAGTCGAGCACCACCAGGTCGACGTCCTTGCGTGCCGTCAGCAGCGCCATGCCGTCCGCGTGCAGGGGTTGCGGAATCAGGATCTTCTTCTTGGCCATGGATTCAGTGGATCTCCGCGGAGTCTGCCAGCGCCTTGCGCAGCACGGCGATGTCGAAGCCCGGTGCACGCGCCGCGCCCAGGATCACCGCCTCGCGGCGCGTCAGCAGGTCGATGGCCGCCGGCAGCTTTTTCACGCAGTCCGCAGGCACCACCACCGCCCCGTGCCGGTCGGCGTGGAGGATGTCGTTCGGCCGCACCGCCATGCCGAAGACGTTCACCTCGCAGCCGATGTCGGTCAGGTGCACCCAGGCGTGGCTCGGGGCGACCTTGCCGCCGAGCAGCTGGAACCCGGGCGCGCAGGCATCGAGGTCGCGGAACGACCCGTTGGTCACCCCGCCCAGGCAGCCGAGCCCCTTGTGGATCGAGGTATTCACCTCGCCCCAGAAGGCGCCGAAGCCGGGGTCGGGGTCGAGGTCCTGCAGCACCGCGATCGAGGGCAGCGGCTGCGCGGCGACGTGCTCGTAGTAGCGGATGCGCAGGTCGCGCGCGGCGGCGGCGTCGAGCGCCGACGGCGTAGTCGCGCGGATCAGCGCGGTGCGCGCGTAGCCGACGATCGGCTTGCGCGCCGGGAACAGGCACACCATGTTCTGCGTGGTGAAGCCGCTGGTGCGATAGCGGGCGTCGAGCAGCTCCAGCCCGTTGCAGATCGTCGGGGCATCCCATTGGGCGAGGACCTCGAGGTCCGCGGGGGTCAATGCTGTCATGTTCATGTCCTTGTTGGGGTCAGACCCCGATGGTGTAGCCGCCGTTGACCGAAAGATGCTGGCCGGTGATGTAGCTCGCCGCCTGCGAGAGCAGGAAACACACCGGCTGCGAGACCTCCTCCGGCGTGGAAAAACGTCCCATCGGCACCTGCGCCATGATGCGGTCGCGGAACTTCTCCGAGCGGATCACCTCGGTCATCTCGGTTTCCACCACGCCGAAGCAGATCGAGTTCACGCGGATGCCCTTCGCCGCCCATTCGCGCGCGGCGCTCATGGTGATGCCCATGACGCCGGACTTCGCCGCGCCGTAGTTGATCTGGCCGATGGTGCCGCGCCGGCCGGCGTCCGAGGAGATGTTGACGATCGAGGCCGGGCTGGTGTCGCCGGCCTCGGCGCGCGCCCACATGTGCCGCCCCACCGCCTGCAGGCAGTAGAACACCCCGGAGAGGTTGACGTCGATCACCTGCTGCCAGGTCTCCACCGACATCTTGTTGATCATCGCGGCGCGCACGATGCCGGCGTTGTTCACCAGGCCGTGGATCGCGCCATTGGCCTGCACCGCCTTGCCGACCATGTCCTGCACGAAGGCGGGGTCGGCCACCGAGCCGACGTGCGCCTGCGCGCGCTTCGCGCCGAGGTCCTTCGCCAGCGCGGCGAGCTTGTCGGCCTGGGTATCGACTGCGATCACCTTGCCGCCGAGTTCGACCACCAGCCGCGACACGGCTTCGCCGATGCCCTGCGCCGCGCCGGTGACCACGATGTTGTGCCCGTCCAGCGACATTGGATTGTTCATGGAACCGACTCCTGAAGGGGTTTCCGCGGACTAGCGCGCGGCCTTGATCTGCGCTGCCAGCGCGAGGACGTTCCTCGCCTGCTTGAGGTGCGGCATGTCGAGCATCTTGCCCTCCAGGCCGATCGTGCCCATGCCGGGGTTCTTCTCGAACAGGTCCACCACCTTGGTCGCGAACGCCACCTCCTCGTCGGAGGGCGTGAAGGCGCGGTTGATGACCTCGGCCTGCGCCGGATGGATGGCGATCTTGCCGATGAAGCCGGCGCGCCGGTCGCGCAGGCAATCGGCCTCCAGCCCGGCGATGTCCTTGTAGTCGACGTAGACCACGCCTACCGGCTGCGCGCCGATCGCGCGCGCCGTGGCGAGGCACAGCGACTTCGCCACCAGGTAGGGGTCGTCGTAGCCGCCGGTCGCCGGGTTGCGGTTGTCGCTCGCCCCGAGCGCGGCGGCGAGGTCCTCGCCGCCCCAGGTCATCGCCACCAGGCGCTCGGACACGCCCTCCAGGTAGGTGTGGAAGGTCAGGAGCGAGGCCGCGGTTTCGGTGGCCACGCAGAGGATTTTCGTCGAACCCGGTTCCAGGCTTTCGCGCGCCTCGAGCGCCGAGAGGTAGTTCGCCAGCGTGTTCACGTCGGTGGCCGAGTACACCTTGGGCAGGCAGATGCCGTCGGGCGCGCCGGGCATCACCGCGGCGAGGTCCGGCAGCGCGAGTTCGGTGTCCAGCGGGTTGATGCGCACGAAGAGCTTGCGGCGCGAACGATCGGGGTTCGCCTTCAGGTGCGCGCAGACCATCTCGCGCGCCACCTGCTGCCGGTCCTTGGACACCGAATCCTCGAGGTCGAGGATGAGGGCGTCCGCCGTGTTCTCGCGCGATTTCTCGAGCTTGCGCTCGCTGTCGCCGGGAACGAAGAGCCAGGAGCGCAGGATCATGTCGGCCGCTTCATCATCAGGCCGGTGCGCGAGACATAGCAGATCTCCTGCTCGCGCTGGTTGAAGCCGTAGTGCTCGAAGACGATCAGCCCGGCGGTCGGGCGCGACTTGCTCTCGCGCATTTCCTTGATCTTCGTGACCACGTGGATCGTGTCGCCGTGGAACACCGGGTTCTTGAAGCGGATGTCGGTCATGCCGAGGTTGCCCAGCGTGGTGCCGAGCGTGGTGTCGCCCACCGTGACGCCGATCACGAGGCCGAGCGTGAACAGGCTGTTGACGATGCGGCTCCCGTACTCGGTCTTCTTCGAGAATTCCTCGTCCAGGTGCAGCGGCTGCGGATTGTGGGTCATGGCGCAGAACATGATGTTGTCCATCTCGGTGATGGTGCGCGTGAGGGGATGCTTGAACTCCATCCCGACCTTGAATTCTTCGTAATACAGGCCTGCCATGGTGACCTCCCTGTTGTTCGTGGTGCGTCGTGGACCGGTGATTGCCGGGGCCTAGGGCGCGGGGGATGGCGACGCCGTGGCCCCGGTTGCCGTCACGCCGGCGGCAAGCAGCGCCGCGATCCGTTCTTCGGTATAGCCGATTTCGCGCAGGACTTCGAGGCTGTGTTCGCCCAGGCGAGGCGCATGCCGCGTCGGTCCCGGCTGCGTCGTCGACCAGGTGCTCGGATAAGCCATGTCGCGCAGCCGCCCCTCGCTCGGGTGCTCGACCACGCGAAAGAACCCGGTGGCCTGCAGGTGATCATCCGCGGCAAGCGAGTCGAGGCTGTGCATCGGCATCGCCGGCACGTCCGCCTTGATGAAGAGTTCCATCCAGTCGGCGGTGGTGCGCGTGCGCAGGCGCTCCGCCAGTTCCCGGTAGATCGCCGC
>DATCYZ010000119.1:0-58983 GCA_036526195.1 Burkholderiales bacterium | reverse complement strand
CCTTGCGGCGGCCGCGCTGCTCGCGGCGCGCGGCGTGCGCGACCTCGAGAAGATCCGGGTCGACCTGGAACCGGCGCGCCGCCAGGAAATGATGGAGCGCAGCGGCCGGCGCACGGTCCCGCAGATCTGGATCGGCGAGCGCCATGTCGGCGGCTGCGACGACCTGCAAGCACTCGATCGGGCCGGGCAGCTCGCCGCCCTGCTCGCCGCCTGAACCCCGCAGCGCGCGACGGCAGCGTCCGTCCGCCACGAACCGAAACCGGAGGCCCGGACCATGACTGACGCCCAGCAACCCACTTTCCAGATCGAGAAGATCTACGTGAAGGACCTGTCCCTCGAGCTGCCGAACGCGCCGCAGGTGTTCCTGCAGGCGGAGCAACCGCAGCTCGAGGTGCAGATCAACAACGAGGCCGCGCAGGTGTCCGAGGGCCTCTACGAGGTCACGGTGGGCGTGACCATCACCGCGCGCGCCGGTGAATCGACGCTGTTCCTGGTCGAGGCGCTGCAGGCCGGCATCTTCCAGGTGCGCGGCGTGCCGCAGGAGGACCTCGATCCGCTGCTCGGCATCGCCTGCCCGACGATCCTCTATCCGTACGTGCGCGAAACGGTCTCCGACATGGTGACGCGCGCGGGATTTCCGCCCGTGCTGCTCGCGCCGGTCTCCTTCGAGGCGCTGTACGCGCAGCGCCAGCAGCAGAAGGACGGCGGGGCCGACCCGCGCGTCGAGCTGGCGAGCTGACGCATGCTGCGGCGGCTCGTCCTGCTGTCGCTTTGCGCCGCGGCGCAGCTTGCGGGCGCTGCCGAGTTTCGCAGCGTGGCGGAGCCGGCCGTGCTGTACGACGCGCCATCCACCGCGGCGAAGCCCCTGTACGTCGTCTCGCGGCAGTACCCCGTCGAGGTGATCGTCAATCTCGAGGCCTGGGTGAAGGTGCGTGACCATACCGGGGCGCTGGCCTGGATCGAGAAGCGCGCGCTTGCCGAGCGCCGCACGCTCCTGGTGACCACGCCCTCGGCCGAGGTGCGCGTGCGCCCCGAAGACCAGGCGCCCCTGTCCTTCGCCGCTGCGCAGAACGTGGTGCTCGATCTCGTGGCGATCGCCCCGGGCGGCTGGCTGCGGGTGCGCCACGCCGACGGCACCGACGGCTTCGTACGCATGAACCAGGTGTGGGGGAACTGAGCGCCGCAGGCGTCGCTGTACTCGGCGCGGGCGCGTGGGGAACCGCGCTCGCCTGCGCGCTGGCGCACCGCATGCCGGTGGTTCTCTGGGCGCGTGACGCCGCCCTTGCGGCGCGCATGGCGCGCATGCGGGCGAACCCGCGCTACCTCCCCGGGATCGAACTGCCGGCGTCGCTCCGGATCACGCCGGACCTCGACGCCGCCATTGCAGGCGCCGGCCTGCTGGTCGTCGCGACGCCGGTGGCCGGGTTGCGTGCGTTGCTCCCGAGCCTTCCGGCGCACGGTGCGCTCTTGTGGCTGTGCAAGGGCTTCGAGCAGGGCAGCGGCCGCCTGCCGCACCAGGTCGTCGACGAGGTCCTCGGGCCGTCGATGCGCTGTGGCGCGCTCACCGGCCCGACCTTCGCGCTGGAGGTCGCGCGCGGACTGCCCTGCGCGATGACGCTTGCCGCGCGCGACAGCGCCTTCGCGCAGGAGAGCGCCGCGCTGCTGCACGGCCCGCGCATGCGGGTGTATTTCAGCGACGACCTGATCGGTGCCGAGGTGGGCGGTGCGGTCAAGAACGTGATGGCGATTGCCGTGGGCCTGTGCGACGGGCTCGGCTTCGGGCAGAACGCGCGCGCCGCGCTGGTGACACGCGGACTCGCGGAGATCATGCGACTGGGAATCGCCATGGGCGGCGTCGCGGAAACCTTCCTCGGGCTCTCGGGGGCGGGCGACCTGATCCTCACGTCCACCGGGGACCTGTCGCGCAACCGCCGCGTGGGGCTCGAACTGGCGCGCGGCCGGCCGCTCGATTCGATCCTGGCGGAGCTGGGCCACGTGGCCGAGGGCGTGCGCTCGGCCGCCGAAACCCTGCGCCTCGCGACCCGGCACGGCGTCGACATGCCGGTGACTGCCGCCGTCGTCGATGTCCTCGAGGGCCGGCAGGCGCCGCAGGCCGCCGCGGAAGCGCTGCTCGCGCGGGACGCGCGCCGCGAGGCCTGAGCCCGCGCTGCGCCTCAGGGCGCCGCGCCGCCGAATCCGGTCTGGCGCCACGCCTCGAAGACCGCGACCGCCACGGCATTCGACAGGTTCAGGCTGCGGTTGCCGGGGCGCATCGGCAGGCGCAGCCGGTGGCCCGCATCGAAACCGTCCAGCACGGCGTCCGGCAGGCCGTGCGTTTCGGCGCCGAAGACCAGAACGTCCCCGGCCGCATAGGCGACCTGCGTGTGCAGGGTCCGGCCCCGCGTCGTGAACGCGAACCGGCGGCGCCCGGCAAGGCCCTGCAGGCAGGCGGCCCAGTCGGTGTGCACCTGCACGTTGGCGAGCTCGTGGTAATCGAGGCCGGCACGGCGCAGCTGCCGGTCGTCCATCGAAAAGCCGAGCGGCTCGACCAAGTGCAGGCGGACCCCGGCGTTCGCGGTCAAGCGGATGACGTTGCCCGTGTTGGGCGGGATCTCCGGTGCGACGAGGACCACGTCGAACATGGGCTCAGGCGGCTTCCGCGGGATCGGTGCGCGCAACCACCCAGTTCACCACGCGCGCGGCGCCGGCCTGCTTGAGCACCCGGGCGAGTTCCTCGAGCGTGGCGCCGGTCGTCATCACGTCGTCCACGACGGCCACCGACAGGCCGGCGAGATCCATCGCGCAGGCAAAGGCGCCGCGCACGTTGCGCGCGCGCGCCGCCCACGGCAAGCCGCTCTGCGCAGGCGTATCGCGCAGGCGCTCGCATGCGCGCGGCGCGAGCCTCGCCTGCACGCACGCGGCCGCAACGCGGGCGATCTCCAGGGACTGGTTGAAGCCGCGCTCGCGCAGGCGTGCACTCGACAAGGGCACAGGCAGGACGAGCGCCACGGGATCCGCGCGCGCCACCTGCGCGCCGAGCAGCGCGCCAAGCAGCGGCGCGAGCGACAGCTCGCCGCGGAACTTGAGCGCCTGCACCAGCACGTCGGCGGGGAAGCGGTAGCCAAGCGCGGCGACGGTGGCGTCGAATGCGGGCACGTGCGCGAGGCAGCGCCCGCACAGCGCGCCGCGCGGGCTGGCAAGCGCGCAGCGCGGACAGCGCCCGTCGCCGAGGCGCGGCAGGTCTTCATCGCAGGCCGCACACAGCAGGGACGGCGCGCGTCCGGCCTCGAGCGCGCCTCGGCACAGGAAGCAGTCGCCTCCCAGCAATCGGGCGGCAATACGGTGTGAGAACGCGATCGGCATGGCGGCGTGAGGGCACGCGGGATTATGCGCCGCGCCGGCGCCTGCCTTGACGGGCGCAGGCACGCGCGTCGAGAATGCCCCGCGCACCGGGGTCGCGTGCGCGGACTCCGGGAGGCGAATCACATGTGGACAGTTTCAGGGCTTGGCGCCGATCTGGCGGCCGGACGCACGAGCAGCCGCGCATTGCTCGAGGAGGCGCTCGCGCGCATCGCGGATCCGGCAGGCGAGGGCGCGCGGGCGTTCCTGAAGGTGTACACGGAAACCGCGCGCGCGGAGGCCGAGTTCTCGGATCGGCTGCGGGCGGCTGGCGTCGTGCGTTCGCCGGTGGACGGCCTGCCCGTTTCGGTGAAGGACCTGTTCGACGTCGGTGGCGATGTCACCCGCGCAGGCTCGAAGGTCCTGAACGACGCCCCGCCGGCGGCACGCGACGCGCCGGTGGTGGCGCGGCTGCGCGCGGCCGGCGCCGTGATCATCGGCCGCACGAACATGGTGGAGTTCGCCTTCGGTCCGCTGGGTTTCAATCCGCACTACGGCACGCCGAAGAATCCCTGGGACCGGGCCACCGGACGCGTGCCCGGCGGCTCGACCTCCGGCGGCGCCGTTGGCCAGGCCGACGGCATGAGCGTGATGGCGCTCGGCAGCGACACGCGCGGATCGATCCGCGTGCCGGCGGCGCTCTGCGGCCTCGCCGGATTCAAGCCCACGGCCCGTCGCGTGCCGCGCGAGGGTGCGTTCCCGCTGTCGTACTCGCTCGATTCGGTGGGGCCGCTCGCGAACAGCGTCGCCTGCTGTGCCGCCTATGACGCGATCCTTGCCGCGGAGGCGGATGGCGACCTGCCGGCGCTTCCGCTCAAGGGCCTGCGCCTGATGCTGCCGCGCTCGAGCGCGCTCGAGGACCTGCAGCCCAAGGTGGCGCAGGATTTTGAGGCGGCGCTCGCGCGCCTGTCGGGGGCGGGCGCGGTGCTGACGGAAGTGGCCGTGCCGCTGTTCGATCGGCAGGACGTGTATTTCAGGAACGGCGGTTTCGCAGGCGCGGAAGCGCATGCGATCCATCGCGCCAGGCTCGACCGGATCGCTGACTTCGACCCCCGCGTCGGCAAGCGCGTGCTCGCCTTCGAGTCCTGCTCGGCCTCGGACTACGTGGAACTGGGCGTGCTGCGCGAGGCGTTCATGCGCGAGATCGCGATGCTGTCCGCGCCCTACGACGCGATGGTGATGCCGACGGTTCCGAGCACCGCGCCCACGCTGGAGGAGGCCGGCGCGACCGACGAAGGCTACTTCCACTGGATCCTGCGCGTGATGCGAAACGTCGGCCTGATCAACTTCCTCGACGGCTGCGCGGCGACGCTGCCCATCCACGCCGCAGGCACCGCGCCGGTCGGCCTGATGGTGGCGGGCGTGGCGGGGCGCGACCGGCACGTGCTGGCCGTGGCCGCTGCCCTCGAGCGGGGCTTGCGCGCCGGTGCCTGAACCGGCCGGGTCGATCGACCGGCGTGCCGTGCGGCGCCGGTTCGACCGGGCTGCCGCGGGATATGCGCAGGCCTCGCCCCTGGAGGCGGAGGTGGGGCGCCGCATGCTGGCGCGGCTCGACTACGTGCGGCTTGCGCCGCGGCGCATTCTCGACGCCGGCTGCGGACCCTCGCGCGAGTCGCGCGCGCTGGCGAAGCGCTATGCCGGCGCGTGCGTCGTCGCGCTCGATCTTTCCGTGGCGCAGCTGCAGGAGGCGCGCCGCGGGGCGCGCGGGCTGCGGCGCCTGTTCGGGCCGCCGGCGCCGCTCGTCGTCTCCGGCGGACTCGAGCACATGCCGCTCGCCAGCGCTTCGGTGGATCTGGTGTGGTCGAACATGGCGTTGCACTGGGCCTCGCCCATGGAGGCGGCGCTGCGCGAGATGCATCGCGTCCTGCGACCCGGGGGGCTTGCGATGTTCAGCACGCTCGGGCCGGACAGCCTGAAGGAGTTGCGCGCCGCCGCGGGGGCGTCCCGGGTGCACACGTTTGCGGACATGCACGACGTGGGCGACGCGCTGGTGCACGCGGGATTCGGCGCGCCGGTCATGGACATGGAAGTGCTGACGCTGACCTATCCGCATCCCCGCGCCTTTCTTGCCGAACTGCGCGCCGCCGGGCAGACCTCTGCCCTGCGAACGCGATGCCGCGCGCTCACCGGCAAGGGGTTTCGCAGGCCGCTCCAGGAGGCGCTCGAGGCGCAGATGCGCGATGGACGTCTCGCCGTGACCTGCGAAGTGGTCTATGGCCATGCGTGGCGGGGCACGCCGCGCACGGCGGCCGGTGAACCGGCGATCATGCGGTTCGATCGATCACCGCATCAGAAAAACTGAATCGTGCGGACCGGACAACGAGAATTCCTCTCGCAAACCAGGAGGTGATTTCTTGAGTGCCCGATGCGACTGTGGTAATTTCAGCCGTCTTTGATGGCGATCAACGGCCCCTGTCCAATGCTGCGAGGCGCGAATCGCGATGGAGTGTCCGCAACAGCCGTTCAAAGTCCCGGGGCCGGTGCCCGAATTCAGCGTGCTTCTCAAGCGGAATTGCTCGAGTTCGCCAGCGGGCCTGGCGCTGGTGTTTGCGTGCCTGGCGGTCGTGACGCTGGCGATCGGCGCGGGGTTTGCGGTGATGGGGGCGTGGCTGGTCCTGCCGTTTGCGGGACTCGAGGCGCTGGTGCTTGCCGGGGCGTACCTGATCCATGCGCGCCACGCAGCGGACTACGAGCGGATCGAACTGTCGGGCAGGCGGTTGCGTATTGAAGTGGCGTCGGGAATGCAGTGCCTGCGCTACGAGATGGATTCGCGGTGTTCGAGGCTGAACATCGCGCGCGGGGCGCGGCTGATGCTGCGCGACCGCGGAACGGAACTTGAAGTCGGACGTCATCTGGATGACACAGCGCGGGCCAGGCTGGCGGACGAGTTGAAAACGAGACTGGGAAATTGATTCGGGAGAGCACGAAGATGGCAACAAGACGGGCAGGCCTTCTCGCGGCAGCCGCGGGTGTCCTCGGAGCGGCGCTGTGCGGGCTGGCGGTCGCGGCAGAGTGGAACCTGCAGCCGGCCGCGACCAAGATCGCCGCCGACATTCACGAGTTGCACGAGTACGTGATGATTCTCGTGACGGTGATCTTCTGCGGCGTGTTCGGCTTCATGTTCTATTCGATCTACGCGCACCGCAAGGACAAGGGATACAAGGCCGCGAGCTTTCACGAGAACATGACCGTCGAGGTGCTCTGGACGGTGATTCCACTTGTGATCCTGATCATCATCGCCTGGCCGGCAACCAAGGTGGTCATCGCGCAGAAGGACACCTCCAACCCGGACATCACGGTGAAGGTGACCGGCTACCAGTGGAAGTGGGGCTACGACTACCTGAAGGGCGAGGGCGAAGGCATCAGTTTCGTCTCGAAGATGACCACGCCGCGCGACCAGATCGAGGGTCGCGCGCCCAAGGGCGAGAACTACCTGCTCGAGGTGGACAACGAGATGGTGGTGCCGATCGGCAAGAAGGTCCGCGTGCTGACGACCGCCGCCGACGTGATCCACGCCTGGTGGATTCCGGCCTTCGGCGCGAAGCAGGACGCGATCCCGGGCTTCCTGCGCGACATCCATTTCCGCGCAGACAAGGCCGGCGTGTATCGCGGGCAGTGCACCGAGCTCTGCGGCAAGGAACACGGCTTCATGCCGATCGTGGTGCGCGTCGTGCCGCAGGAGGAGTACACGAAGTGGGTGGAGGAGCAGAAGCAGAAGCGCGCCGCGGCGGCCGAAGATCCGAACAAGGTCTGGACGGCGGCCGAACTGAAGGCGCGCGGCGAGAAGGTCTATGCCGCGAACTGCGTCGCCTGCCACCAGCCCACCGGCAAGGGCGCGCCGCCCGCGTTCCCGGCGCTGGACGGCTCCGCGATGGTCAACGGCCCCAAGGACGCGCAGATCGCGCTGGTGCTGAACGGCAAGCCGAACACGGCCATGGCGGCGTTCGGCAAGCAGCTTTCGGACGCCGATCTGGCCGCGGTCATCACCTTCACGCGATCGGCGTGGGGCAACAAGGCGGACGAGGTGCTGCCGGCGGACGTGAAGGCCCTGCGCAAGTAGCGCGGCGGACCGGACCCAGAATCGAGCAATCAGGAGACACGCGATGAGCGCAGTGATCGACACCCCGGGACACGACCACTCTCACGGTCACGACGGGCATCATGACCACCACGGTGGATACCACGGCGCCGGCGGCATCATGCGCTGGGTCACGACCACCAACCACAAGGACATCGGCACGCTGTACCTGTGGTTCAGCTTCATCATGTTCATGGTCGGCGGCGTGATGGCCCTCGCAATCCGGCTGGAGTTGTTCTCGCCGGGCCTGCAGTGGATCGATCCGGACCGCTTCAATCAGTTCACCACCATGCACGGCCTGATCATGGTGTTCGGCGCGATCATGCCGGCCTTCGTCGGCTTCGCGAACTGGCTGATCCCGATGCAGATCGGCGCGCCGGACATGGCGTTCGCGCGCATGAACAACTGGTCGTTCTGGATCCTGCCGTTCGCAGGCGCGCTGCTGATCATGTCGTTCTTCGTGCCGGGCGGCGCGCCGGGCGTGGGCTGGACGATGTACGCCCCGCTCACGGTGCAGATGGGCATCGGCATGGACCTGACGATCTTCGCCGTGCACCTGCTGGGCATGAGCTCCATCATGGGCTCGATCAACATCATCACCACCATCCTGAACATGCGCGCCCCCGGCATGACGCTGATGCGCATGCCGCTGTTTTGCTGGACCTGGCTGATCACCGCCTACCTGCTGGTGGCGGCGATGCCGGTGCTCGCGGGGGCGGTGACCATGACGCTCACGGACCGGCATTTCGGCACCACCTTCTTCAATGCCGCCGGTGGCGGTGACCCGGTCCTGTACCAGCACATCTTCTGGTTCTTCGGCCATCCCGAGGTGTACATCATCGCGCTGCCCGCCTTCGGCGTGGTCTCGCAGGTGATTCCCGCCTTCTCGCGCAAGCCGCTCTTCGGCTATGCCTCGATGGTGTACGCCACCTCGGCGATCGCGATCCTGTCCTTCATCGTCTGGGCGCACCACATGTACACCGTGGGGATGCCGATCACGGGGCAGCTGTTCTTCATGTATGCGACGACCCTGATCGCGGTGCCAACCGGGGTCAAGGTGTTCAACTGGGTCGCCACGATGTGGCAGGGCTCGCTCAGCTTCGAAACCCCGATGCTGTTTTCGATCGGCTTCCTGTTCCTGTTCACGCTGGGCGGTTTCACGGGCTTGGTGCTGTCGCTCGTGGCCGTGGACATCCAGCTGCACGACACCTATTACGTGGTGGCGCATTTCCATTACGTGATGGTGGCGGGTGCGCTGTTTGCCGCGTTTGCAGGCATCTACTTCTGGTTCCCGAAGTGGACCGGGCGCATGTACGACGAGCGCCTCGGCAAGATCCATTTCTGGCTGACGATGGTGTTCTTCAACGTCACGTTCTTCGTGCAGCATTTCTCGGGCCTTGCCGGCATGCCGCGGCGCATCCCGGACTACCCGCTGATGTTCGAGACCTGGAACAAGATCAGCTCGATCGGGTCGTTCGGATTCGGCCTGTCGCAATTGCTCTTTCTGTACATCATCCTGAAGGCGCTTCGCAGCGGCGAGAAGGCCCCGGAGAAGCCCTGGGAAGGCGCGGACTCGCTGGAATGGACGCACTTGCCGACGCCGGCGCCGTACCATTCCTTCGAAACCGCACCGGTGATCAAGTAAGGCGGGCATGAGCCGGAACGCACAGACTGCGCTCGTGCTCGCCTCGGTTGCCCTGGTCTCGTTCCTGGGCATCGTGGTGAAGTACTGGATCCTGAGCGGGTCATGACGCCGGCGCCTGCAGGCAGCCCCGCCGTGCCCGCCGCGACGGCCGAACGCCACAGCGAGAACCGGCGCATGCTGGGGCGGCTGTCCGTGGTTGCCCTGGTGATGTTCGGCTTCGGCTTCGCGATGGTGCCGATCTATGACCGGATCTGTGCGGCGCTCGGGGTCAATTCGCTGGTGCAGGCCGAGCCTGCGGCACGCAATTCGCAGGTCGACCTGACGCGCCGGATCACCGTGGAGCTGGACGCGAATGCCCATGACCTGCCGTGGCGGTTCCACCCGCTGGTCAACCATCTCAGCGTGCATCCCGGCGAGCTCACGACGATCGAGTACGAGATCGTCAACGTGCGCGATCGCGCGGTGACCGGCCAGGCGGTGCCGAGCTATGGGCCGATCAACGCGGGGCAGTATTTCAAGAAGGTCGAGTGTTTCTGTTTCACGCAGCAGACGCTGGCAGCCGGCGAGTCGCGCCGCATGCCGGTGACCTTCGTCGTGGATCCATCGCTGCCGAAGGACGTCAACACGATCACGCTTTCGTACACCTTCTTCGAGGTGGCGGGGCGGCAGGGCAAGCTCTGAGCATGGCGCACATGACGCGTCCGGGCGCCTTGTTCGACACCGTGAAGACCGTGTTTTTCGGCGCCCTGGGCGTGCGCCGGCGCGTGGACCACGATCGCGAGACCGTGCAGGTCAAGCCGGTCCAGATCATCGCGGTCGGGCTCCTGGCCGCGCTGCTTTTCGTATTGACGCTCATCGCGATCGTGCGATGGGTCGTGGCGGGATAACAGACAGAACCAGAACCGGGATTTCGGGGAGATCAAGATGGCAAACGAGGCAGTCTCGTCGCAGCGACAGCACTACTACGTACCGCAGCCGATGCCTTGGCCGATCATCGGCTCGGCGTCGCTGTTCCTGATGGCGCTCGGCGCAGTGTTCGTGTTCAACGGCGCCGCTGCCGGCTGGATCTCGATCGCCGCGGGCCTCGTGTCCCTCGTCTACATGATGTTCCGCTGGTTCGGCGACGTCATCCGCGAGTCCGAGGCGGGCAAGTACGGCGGCTGGGAGGATGTCTCGTTTCGCTGGGGCATGAGCTTCTTCATCTTCTCCGAGGTGATGTTCTTTGCCGCCTTCTTCGGCGCGCTGTTCTGGGCGCGCGTCATGTCGGTGCCGGACCTCGCCACGCTCGAATCCAACGAGGTGCTGTGGCCCGGGTTCACGGCCCACTGGCCCTCCGCCGGTCCGGCGTTCACCGAGGCGTTCAGCACCATGTCCGCATGGGGCCTGCCCGCCATCAATACGTTTCTGCTGCTGTCCTCGGGCGTGACGATCACCATCGCCCACTGGGCACTGAAGGAGAACAAGCGCGGCCTGCTGAGCATGTTCATGTTCTTCACGATCGCGCTGGGCGTCATCTTCCTCTTCGTGCAGGCCTACGAATACGGTCACGCGTACGCCGACCTGAACCTCAAGCTGAGCACCGGCGTGTACGGCTCGACCTTCTTCATGCTCACCGGCTTCCATGGCTTTCACGTCACGGTCGGCGCGATCATGCTGTGTGTCATCTGGGTGCGCTGCATGAAGGGGCACTTCAAGCCGGAGCACCACTTTGCCTTCGAGGCCGTGGCCTGGTACTGGCACTTCGTGGACGTCGTGTGGCTGGGCCTGTTCATCCTGGTGTACTGGCTCTGACGGCTGCGCCTGCGCGCGACGCGCGGACGAATGCCGCACCGGATCCCCGGTGCGGCATTTTCGTTTCTGCGCCGGGCGGATCGCCGCGGTGCGCGCCTCAACCGCCCAGGCGACCCGGAATCCAGCCGAAGTAGTAGCCGGCCATGAGAAACAGGAACAGCCCCATGGAAAGCCCGACGCGCAGCGCAAGCGCCTTGAGCGCGCGCTTCGAACCGCTGCGGTCGCGGACCACGTACAACAGGGCCGACCCGAGGCTGGCAACGATCAGTACGAGAATGACGAGAACGAGATAGCGCATCGTGGGGGGCTGCCCGGGAAGTGTACCGCGTGGGCTGGCCCGAACCCATGGGCGCCCCGAAACGGCGATGATGCTTTTCAACCGGACCTTCCGTCCCAGACTCTGGGCGCTCGCGCTCACGCTCGGCGCCGTGAGCGGTGCCGTCGCGCTCGGCAACTGGCAGATGCAGCGTGCCGAGTCGCGCCGGGCGCTTGCGGCAGACCACGCGGCGGCGCAACGTGCCGCGCCGCTCGTGCTACCGGGGCAGGCGGTTGCGCCCGAGGCCTTTGCGAACCGCCGCGTGCGCGTGCGCGGTACCTTCGTCCCGGAGCACACGATCCTGCTGGACAACCGCCAGCGCGCCGGTCGTGTCGGCTATGAAGTCGTGACGCCGCTGCGCATCGAGGGAGGGTCCATGCATGTCGTGGTGCTGCGCGGATGGGTGCCTGCCGGACCGCGGCGCGACGTGCTGCCCGAAGTGCCGGTCCCCCCGGGTGTGCAGGTCCTGGAGGGCGTCGCCCTGGACCATCTCGCCCAGCGTTACGCGCCCGATTCTCCGGCGCCAGGCGCGCGTGTGTGGCAGAACCTGAGCGTCGAGGCGGTCCGGTCCACGACCGGGCTGGCGCTCCAGCCCATCCTGCTCGAGCAGCATTCCGGGGCCAACGACGGGTTGCTGCGAGACTGGCCCGTCGCCGGGGCGGGTGCCCAAAAGAACGAGATGTACGCCCTGCAGTGGTACTCGCTCGCGGTACTTGCCGCCCTCCTCTTCGTGGTCCTTTCCTTTCGTCGCCATGCAGATCCTTCCTGACGACCCGGTGCGTCGCGGCCGGGTCAAGCTTCTCCTGCTGGGCGCCTTTTTCCTGTTGCCCATGGCGCTCAGCGTGATCGCCTATCGCTTCGACTGGGCGCCTGGCGCTACCGGGAATTACGGCGAGCTGATTTCACCCCGCGTGCCGCCCGCAGTGCCTCTCGCGGCGGCCGGCGGCGGCACGGTCCACATGGCGGACCTGCGGGGCAAGTGGGTGCTGTTGCAGTTCGACGCCCCGGCCTGTGATGCCTATTGCGAGCGCAAGCTTTACTTCATGCGCCAGGTGCGGCGCGCCATGGGACGCGACCTGGATCGCATTGAGCGGGTCTGGGTCGTGGAGGGCGACGGTTTTCCCGACCCGGCCCTGCTGCAGGCAAGCGAAGGAACGCGCATCGTGCGGGCAAACGATGCCGCGTTCGCCGCGGCGTTTCCCGCCGCCCCGACCCGCAGCGCGCACCTCTACGTGATCGACCCGCGCGGCAATCTGATGATGCGTTATCCGCGCGAGCCTGATCCTGCGGGCATCATCAAGGACCTGCAGAAGATGCTGAAGTACGTCGGCGACTGAGGCCGGGTACGCGCCTGTCGCAGTGGTAAAATGGAACGCTTCCCCGGTCCCGGATGGCCTCCCGCTTTCTCATGAACACGCAAGTCCTGAACACCGACCTGGCGCGCGCCGCGGCGCGACGCATGCGGGCGTTCTATGCGCTCACCAAGCCGCGGGTGGTGTCGCTCATCGTGTTCACGGCGGTGATCGGGATGTTCCTCGCCACGCCGGGCATGGTGCCCGTGCAGGTCCTGGTGGCCGGGACCCTGGGCATTGCCCTCGTGGCCGGAGCCGCGGCGGCGATCAACTGCCTGGTCGAGCAGAAAATCGACGCGCTGATGCAACGCACCCGATTTCGTCCGTTGCCGCTCGGCGAACTGACGCCCGCCCAGACCCTCGGCTTTGCCTGCGCCGTCGGCGGCCTCGGTCTGTGGATCCTGGGGCATTTCGTCAATCCCCTGACGATGTGGCTGACGCTGGCGACCTTCGTGGGCTACGCCATCGTCTACACGGTGGTGCTCAAGCCGGCGACGCCGCAGAACATTGTCATCGGCGGCGCCTCCGGCGCCATGCCTCCGGTGCTCGGCTGGGCGGCGGTGACCGGTGAGGTGACGCTCGAGCCGATGCTGCTGTTCCTGATCATATTTGCCTGGACGCCGCCGCACTTCTGGTCGCTCGCGCTGTACCGTACCGAGGAATACGCGCGCGCCGGACTGCCGATGCTTCCGGTCACGCACGGCCGCGTATTTACCTGCCTTCAGGTGCTCCTGTATACGCTGATCCTGTTCGCGGTCAGCCTCCTGCCCTACGCGGTGCGCATGAGCGGCCTGGTTTATCTGGTGTCCGCAGTGGTCCTGGGCGGGATGTTCCTGCGGCATGCGCTGCGCCTGCGTTACGCCTACAGCGACCGCGCCGCCCAGCGCAGCTTCCGCTTCTCGATCATCTACCTGTCGCTGCTGTTTGCCGCGTTGCTGGCGGATCACTGGCTCGGGACCCTTTCGGCGTGAGCCTGCCGCGCGGTGCAGTCGCGGCGCTTGGCATGATCGTCCTGCTGGCGGCCTGCGGCGAGCAGGGCCCGAAATTCCGCAGCACGGACATCACCGGCGCGCCCTACGGCAAGGCGCTCACGCTCACGGACCACCATGGCAAGCCGCGCACGCTGGCGGATTTTCGCGGCAAGGCCGTCGTGCTGTTCTTCGGATTCACCCAATGCCCGGATGTCTGCCCGACCACGCTGGCGGATGCGGCCGAGGCGATAAAGGCACTCGGACCGGCGGCCGACCGGGTACAGGTCCTGTTCGTCACCCTCGATCCGGAGCGGGATACGCAGGCGGTCCTGGCGGCCTATGTGAATGCCTTCGACCCGCGCTTCGTGGCGCTGTACGGCGATCTCGAGGCAACGCGAACCGCGGCAAAGGAGTTCAAGGTGTTCTTCGAGAAGCGCCCCGGCGACACGCCCGGCACTTACTCGGTGGACCACAGCGCCCAGACCTACCTGCTCGACCCGGCCGGCCGCCTGCGCCTGTTCGTGCGCCACGGACGGCTGCGCGAGGATCTTGCGCCGGACCTGCGCGTGCTGCTCGCCGAATCCCGCTGACAAGAAAAGCGCCGCTCGCGCGGCCCGGTCTGCGTACGCGCTTCGCCGGCGCTCAGTCCGACCCGTTGCTCACCGCGGCGCGCATCTTTTCCATTGCCCGCGACTCGATCTGGCGTATCCGCTCGGCCGAAACGCCAAACTCGTCCGCAAGTTCATGCAGCGTGGCGGAATCCTTGTCGCGCAACCAGCGCGATTCGATGATGCGACGGCTGCGCGCATCGAGGCTTTCCAGCGCCCGGGCAAGGCCCGCCGAGCGCAGTCGCTCGGTCTGCGCGGCCTCGAGCACCCGCGAAGGATCTGCATCCTGATCGGCAAGATACTGCGCAGGGGCGAAGGATGAATCATCGTCGTCATCGGCTTCGAACGCGACTTCGCGGCCCGCGAGCCGGGTCTCCATCTCCGAGACTTCCTCGGGCTTGACCTTGAGCGTTGCAGCGATGTGCGCAACCTCGTCCGGGCTCATCGGTGCGAGCGAACTTTTCAGCGAGCGCAGGTTGAAGAACAGCTTGCGTTGCGCCTTGGTGGTGGCCAGCTTCACAAGTCGCCAGTTGCGCAGGATGTACTCGTGGATCTCCGCCTTGATCCAGTGAATCGCAAAGGACACGAGGCGCACGCCGCGATCGGGGTCAAAGCGCTTGACCGCCTTCATCAACCCGATATTGCCCTCCTGGATCAGGTCGGCGTGCGGCAGGCCATAGCCCAGATAGCCGCGGGCCACCGCAACGACCAGGCGCAGGTGCGAAAGCACCAGGCTGCGGGCCGCGCCCAAGTCGCCCTCGTCGCGCAGGCGGCGCGCGTGGGCTTGCTCCTCGGCGAGGCTGAGGATCGGCAGGCGGTTGGCCGCCTGGATGTACGCTTCGATGCTGCCGACCGCCAGGGGCGAGGGCAGGCTGAGCGGAAAGCTTGCGCTGGATGTCATGGCTTGAACCTCCGAAAGAATTCTAGCACTCGATTGGTTGGAGTGCCAAAAATCGCCCAGGTTCCCCAAAATGCGTTGAAAATGAACTTTATTTTGGCTCTATTTGACGTAAGTATCTGCTTACTGACAGATAAGCGCCAAACCACCCCAGCGCGGCGGCCACGAGGCTCAGGGCAAGGGCCTCCTGGCCCCCGAGCGGAACCAGCCGGAAGTTCGATCCATAGCTTCCGGCGAGCGGGGCGATCTCCATGTTGAGCGCGCTGAACGCGCCCCAGACGATGGCGAGCGCGACCGCGCCGCCGCCCAGTCCTTGCAGGGACCCCAGGTAGAGAAACGGGCGCTGGATGAACGGGTCGGTCGCGCCGATCAGCTTCGACACCTCGATCTCCTCGCGCTGCACGAGGATCTGCAGGCGGATCGTGTTGAAGGTGGTGGCCACGAGTCCCACGCCGAGCAGCGCGCCGAGCAGCGCCACCGCCAGCCGGCCGATGCCGTCGAGCGCGGCGAGGCGGCGGGCCCACAGCGCGTCGAGCTGCACATGGGCGACACCGGGAATCGCGCCGAGATCGCCTGCCAGGCGGTCGACGCCGGCGGGTTCGTGCGCGCGAACCACGAACGCATCCGGCAGCGGATTGCGGCCGAGCGCCGCCACCACGTCGCCGATGCCCTCGTTGCGGCCGAGGCTCGCCAGCGCTTCGGCGCGCGGAATGAACCGTACGCCGGCGACCCGGGGCTCCTGGCGCAGCTGCGCTTCGATGCGGCTCGCGTCTGCCGCCGTCGCGCCGACCTCGAGGAACAGCGACACCTGCGGCTCGAGCGCGCCCCGGCCCGCGACGCCGCGCAGCGCGTCCAGCAGCGCGTAGCCTCCGGCGGGCAGGGACAGCGCCACGCCGAGCACCAGCGCGTGCAGCAATCCGGCGGAGCGCTGCGCCGCCCACTTGCGGAACGCGGCGCCGAGCGCCTGACGGTGGTGTCGCAGCCAGGTGATCATGCGTTGCCATCGTGCAATCGACCGGCCTCGAGGCGCAGCACCCGGCGCCCGAGCCGCACCACCTGCGAAGTGTCGTGGGTGGCGATCAGGACAGTCACGCCGACCTGGCTGAAGGCCACAAAAAGCTCGAGGATGCGGGTGGCTGAGTCCGCGTCCAGGTTCGCCGTCGGCTCGTCGGCGATCAGGACGGTTGGCCGGTTGACCACCGCGCGGGCAATTGCGAGCCGCTGCTGCTCACCGCCCGAGAGCTGGACCGGGTGCGCGCGCTCGCGCGCCAGCAAGCCGACCTTGTCGAGTGCGGCGCGCGCGCGGCGCGCGGCTTCACGCGTCGGCAGTGCGGAGAACCCGAGCGGCAGCATGACGTTGTCGAAGACACTGCGGTCGTAGAGGAGTTTCTGGTCCTGGAACACCAGTCCGAGATTGCGCCGCAGGTAGGGCAGCGCGGTGCGCTTGAGCGCCCCGACGTTCTGGCCGGCCACCAGAACGGTGCCGGCGCTTGCGCGCTCGATCGCCGGAATCAATCGCAGAAGCGTCGACTTTCCCGCCCCCGAGGCGCCGGTCACGAACACCAGCTCGCCTGCGTCGAGCGTGAAGCTGACGCCGGCAAGCGCTTCCTTGCCGCCCGGGTAGCGCTTGGATACGCCCGAGAAACTAATCAAACAGGCCCTCGACGAAATCACGTGCGGAAAACGGGCGCAGGTCGTCCAGTCCCTCGCCCACCCCGACGAAGAGGATCGGCATGGCGCCGCCGCGGGCATGCGCGATCGCGATGACCGTTCCGCCGCGCGCGGTGCCGTCGAGCTTGGTCAGCACGAGCCCGGTGACGCCGAGCGCGTCGTCGAAGGCCTTCAACTGCGCAAGCGCGTTCTGCCCCGTATTGGCGTCGAGCACCAGCACGATCTCGTGCGGCGCGCCTTCCATCGCCTTGGCCGCCACGCGCTTGACCTTGCGGATCTCCTCCATGAGGTGCAACTGCGTCGGCAGCCGCCCCGCAGTGTCCGCGATGAGCACGTCGATGCCGCGCGCGCGGGCGGCCTGGATCGCGTCGTACACGACGGCGCCCGGGTCGCCACCGGGTTGTCCGATCACCGAGACGCCGTTTCGCTCGCCCCAGGCCACCAGCTGCTCGCGCGCCGCGGCGCGAAACGTGTCGCCGGCTGCAAGCAGCGTGCTCAGGCCCTGACCCTGCAGCCATTTCGCCAGCTTGCCGATGGAGGTGGTCTTTCCGGTGCCATTGACGCCCGCCATCATGATCACGCAGGGCTTCGCGGCATTCGTTGACAGGGCGCGTTCGCAGGGCTGGAGCAGCGCGAGCAAGTCCTCCTTGAGCGCGGCCTTCAGGGCTTCGCCCTCCTCGATGCGCTCGCGCCGGGCGCGCTTGCGCAGGCGCTCGAGCAGCGCGCCGGTGGCATCCACCCCGCAATCGGCGGTGAGCAATGCGTCTTCCAGCGCCTCGAACAGCGCCTCGTCGACCTTGCGCCGGCCGAGCAGCGAACCGAGCCCGCCGCCAAGCGCCTCGCGCGTGCGTGCGAGGCCGGCGCGCACGCGCGCGGTCCAGGATTTGGCGTCGGAAGCAGATTTCCTGGCGAGGCCGAACACGGCGGGTGGCCTGTAGCCGCTAAGATGGGCAGTCCATTCTAGCAAAGTCACGCGCGGCGCCATGAACACTTCCCGGCGGTCCGGTTTCACGCAGGCGGGACGATTGCGCATCGTCGGCGGCGCGTGGCGCAGCCGCATCCTGCGCGTTCCGGAACGACCGGGGTTGCGTCCGACGCCGGACCGCGTGCGGGAAACGCTGTTCAACTGGCTCGGGCAGGACCTTTCCGGGCTGTGCTGTCTCGATCTCTATGCCGGCAGTGGCGCGCTCGGGTTCGAGGCCGCCTCGCGCGGGGCGGCGCAGGTGGTGATGGTGGAGCGCGACCGTCACGCGATCGCCGCCTTGCGCGCGCACAAGGCGGCGCTCGATGCGCACGCTGTGGAGATCGTCGAAGCCGATGCGTTGCCGTGGCTCGCGCACGGGGGCCGGCGCTACGACGTGGTTTTCCTCGATCCGCCGTTCGGGCAGAATGCGCTGCCGGCGGCGCTTGCGGCGCTGCCGGCGCATCTTGAACCGGGTGCGCGGGTTTACGCGGAGTCCGAAGCGGGGTTCGCGGCCGGCGCGGACTGGACCCTGCTGCGCGAGGCGCGGGCGGGCCAGGTGCATTTCAAGCTACTGCAATGGAGTCCTCATCATGACCCTGGCGGTCTATCCCGGAACCTTTGACCCGCTGACGCGCGGGCACGAAGACCTCGTACGCCGAGCGAGCACCCTGTTCGACGGACTGATTCTCGGCGTGGCCGACAGCCACTCGAAGCGGCCCTTCTTCACGGCGGACGAACGCGTCGAGATCGCACGCACCGTGCTTGCGGACGTGAAGAACCTGAAGGTCATCAGATTCTCCGGTCTGCTGATCGACTTCGTTCGCCAGTGCAATGCCCGCGTGATCCTGCGCGGGCTTCGCGCGGTGTCGGACTTCGAGTACGAGTTCCAGCTTGCGGGCATGAACCGCAACCTGTTTCCGGATGTCGAGACCGTGTTCCTCACGCCCTCCGAGCAGCACATGTTCATTTCGGCGACGCTGGTGCGGGAGATCGCGACCTTCGGCGGGGATGTCTCCAAGTTCGTCCACCCGACGGTGCACGCGCGCCTGCGCGAGAAGGTGGGGAAGCCTAAGTCCTGAGCCGCCGCGGCGCGCTCAATGCTGGCAGGCGGGGCAGTAATAGGTGGAGCGCTGGCCCTGCACGATTCGCCGGATCGGTGTGCCGCACCGGCGGCACGGGGCGCCGGCACGCTCGTACACCCAGGCATTCAGCTGGAAGTAGCCCTCGCGACCGTCGCTCCCGACGAAATCCCGCAGGCTCGAGCCACCCGCCCGGATCGCGCGTCGAAGCGTCTCGCGCACCGCGCGCACAAGGCGGTCGCAGCGTTCCCGCGAAAGGCGGCCCGCGGCGGTGCGCGGGTGAATGCCCGCGAGGAACAGGCTTTCGCTCGCGTAGATGTTGCCCACCCCGACAACGCGGCGCGCGTCCATGAGAAAGGTCTTTATGGCCGTGCGATGCGCACGGGATTGCGCGTGCAGTCGGGCGCCGTCGAAGCCGCGCGACAAGGGCTCGACGCCGAGGTGTGCGAGCAAGCGGTGCGCCTCGGGCCGGGCCTCCGTCCAGAGCACGGCCCCGAAGCGCCGCGGATCGCGCAGCCGCAGGACCTGCTCGCCGATCTGCAGGTCGAAATGATCGTGCTTGCCCGCCGGCGTTCCCGCAGGCAGGAGCCGCAGGCTGCCGGACATGCCGAGGTGCACGATGAGATGGCCGTCGCCGCAACCGATCAACAGGTACTTGCCGCGCCTTCGCACCTCGCCGAGCACGCGGCCGGCGAGCGTTCGAACCGCGTCCGGGACCGGCCAGCGCAGGCGCGGATCCCGCACGATGACGCCGGTGACCCGGCATCCCGTGAGATGCGGGGCGAGACCGCGACGCGTGACTTCGACTTCCGGCAGTTCGGGCATCTGGCAGAGGGGCGGACGGGCGCGGTCGCGACCCGTCCCGCGCCCGGGTGTCTTCTTGTGCGGGGCAGGGAATATACCTACACTGGGCGCCCCATGTCCGTACCGTTCTTGCTTCGCCTCGCGCTCCTGGCGCTCGGCGGCCTCGCGCAATCCGTCGCGCTCGCCCAATCTGCCGCGCCCGCCGCCGTGCCGACGACCGCGTCTGCGCCCGCGCTGCCGGCCCAGGACCTGACCGGCAGCATGCTCTACGAATTCCTGCTGGGTGAAATCGCCGGCCAACGTGGCGAGCCCGAGCTTGCGGCGCAGACCTACCTCGCGCTTGCGCGGCGCACGCGCGACCCGCGGGTTGCCCGGCGCGCGATGGAACTGGCTGGCGCGGCACGCATGCAGGCGCTTGCGCTCGAGGCGGCGATGCTCTGGCACGACATCGAGCCGTCGTCGTCGCGCGCCCTGCAGACCGTGACCGCGCTGCTGATCGGCGCGCGCCGCCTGGACGATGCGGAGCCCTACCTGGCAAAGCTCATCGCCGCGCGCGAGACCAGCCCGCCGAACGCGTTCCTGCAGATCGGCCGCCTGCTCGGCCGTCACCCCGATCATGCCGCCGTCCTGCGCGTGGTGCGCCGCCTGGCGGACGGCTATCCGGATCTGCCCGAGGCCCGCTTTGCGGTGGCGCAGGCGGCCTACGCGGCCGCCGAGCGCCAGGAGGCGCTCGAGGCGTTGCGCAAGGCTGCGCAGATGCGCCCGGACTGGGAGGCGGTCGCGCTGTTCGAGGCGCAGATCCTGCAGCGCACCTCGCCGGATGAGGCGATCGCGCGTCTGGGCGCCTTTCTCGAGCGCAATCCGCAGAGCCGCGAGGCACGCCTCGGCTACGCACGCCTGCTGGTGGTGGCGCGCCGGTATCCGCAGGCACGCGCGCAGTTCGAACGGCTGCTGGCGGCCTATCCGGGCAACGCCGAAGTGATACACGCCGTCGGCCTGCTCGCCTTCCAGCTGAAGGACTACCCGTTGGCGGAAGCGAACCTCAAGCGCCTGCTGACCCTCGAGATCCGGGATCGCGACAGCGTGCGCTTCACGCTCGGGCAGGTGGCCGAAGAGCAGAAGGACTGGAGCCGTGCCATCCAGTGGTACGAGGAGATCGTCGCGGGCGACCAGTTCCTCCCGGCGCGGCTGCGGATCGCGAACGCGATGTTCAGGCAGGGCCGGCTCGGCGAGGCGCGCGAGTACATCCGGGCGATCAAGGTGAACGAGAACCAGGACCGCGTGCAGCTGGTGGTGGCCGAGGCGCAGCTCCTGCGCGAGGCGAACCGTCACGACGATGCCTTCGACCTGCTCGGTCAGGCCCTGGTCCGCGAGCCCGACCAGCCGGAACTGCTCTACGACATCGCGCTCACCGCGGAGAAGCTCGAGCGCTTCGACGTGCTCGAGTCGCACCTGCGAAAGCTGATCCAGAAGCGCCCGGAGCACGCGCATGCCTACAACGCACTCGGCTATTCCCTTGCCGATCGCAATGTTCGTCTCGACGAGGCGCGCAAGCTGATCGAGAAGGCGCTCGAGCTGTCGCCGGAGGATGCCTTCATCATCGATTCGATGGGCTGGGTGCTGTACCGGCAGGGCGACATGAAGGGCGCAATCGAACAGTTGCAGCGCGCCTACCGGGCGCGACCCGACGCCGAGATCGGCGCACACCTCGGCGAAGTGCTGTGGGTGAGCGGGGCACGGGAGGAAGCGAACCGGATCTGGGACGAGTCCCTGAAGGGCCATCCCGACAACGACACGCTGCGCAAGACCGTCGAGCGCCTGCGCCGGTGAGGCGCGCGCTGCGCGCGCTTGCGCTCGCCTGCGCGCTCGGGGGGCTCGGCGGCTGCGCCACGCAGGAATTCCTCGCCCCGGCGCAGTCCGTGGAGTTCGAGCTTTCGGGCCGGATCGCGGTGCGCTGGCGCGACGAATCCTCGACCGGCAACGTACGCTGGCGTCACCACGCGGGCGGCGACGAGATGCTGATCAGCACGCCGCTTGGGCAGGGCGTGGCGCGCATCGTGCGCGAAGCGGGAAACGTCACGCTGACGACCGCGGAAGACCGGACCTATCGCGCGAAGGATGCCTCGAGCCTGACGGAACAGGTGCTCGGCTTCCGCTTGCCGCTGGAAGGGCTGGCGGACTGGATTCGCGCGCGCGCCTCGCCGGTGGGACCCGTGACTGCACTGCGCCACGGCGCGGACGGCCGCCTTGCGCTGCTGGAGCAGGACGGCTGGCGCATCGAGTACCTCGCCTGGGATGACGCCGGCCAGCGGCCGCGCCGACTGCGCCTGAGCATGGCCGAGCCGGCAATCGACATGCGCATCGCCATCGGCGAGTGGCTGGCGCCCTGAGTGACGGCGATGCAGTGGTATCCGGCGCCCGCCAAGCTGAACCTGTTCCTGCACGTGCTGGGCCGTCGCGCCGACGGCTATCACCTGCTGCAGTCGGTGTTCCGGATGATCGATCGCTGCGACCGTGTCGGCATCGCGCCGCGGACAGACGGGGTGCTGCGACGCGTGGTCGAGGTGCCGGGCGTGCCCGAGGAGGCGGATCTTTGCCTGCGCGCGGCGCACGCGCTGCGGGCGCGTGCCCGCGAGACGCTCGGACCGGCCGCGTCGCGCCTTGGCGCCGACCTCTCGCTCGACAAGGTCCTGCCGCTGGGGGGCGGGCTGGGCGGCGGGTCGTCGGACGCGGCGACGGTGCTGCGCGTGCTCAACCGGCTCTGGGCGACCCGCCTTGCGCCGCAGGAACTTGCCGCGCTGGCGCTTGCGCTGGGGGCGGACGTGCCGTTTTTCGTGCTTGGCGAGAATGCGCTTGGCGAGGGCGTCGGGGAGGTCCTTCGGCCGCTTGCCTTGCCCCCCGCCTGGTACCTTGTGCTCGAGCCACAAGTCACGGTTTCCACGAAGGAAATCTTTGCCGACCCGGCGTTGACACGCAATACGAAACCACTCAAAATACCGCCCTTTTTCCGGGGACTTGGGCACAACGATCTTGAACCCGTGGTGACAGCGCGCTACCCCGAGGTCGCGGCGCGGCTCCACTGGCTCAGGCGGCAGTGTCCGCAGGCCCGCATGACGGGATCCGGGGCCTGCGTGTTCGCGGAGTTTGAGACTGAAGCCGAGGCGCACGCGCTGCATTCGCGGTTGCCGGAGACATGCACGGGATTCGTCGCGCGGGGCCTTGATCGGCATCCGCTCGACACGGCAAGCTAGCAAGCAGGACCTGAAGCACAACTGGGGCGTCGCCAAGCTGGTTAAGGCACCGGATTTTGATTCCGGCATACCTAGGTTCGAATCCTAGCGCCCCAGCCACTCACCGCAGTAGCCGCCGGCCGGACCGGCGGTCTTGAAGCCTGCTCGGAACCATGATGACCAACCTGCCGCTCGAGCGCCTGATGGTGTTCACCGGGAACGCAAATCCGCGCCTCGCGCAGGACGTCGTTCGCCAGTTGAACCTCTCGCTCGGCCGCTCGATCGTCGGGCGCTTCTCGGACGGCGAGGTAATGTTCGAGCTGCTCGAGAACGTGCGCGGCAAGGACGTCTTCGTGCTGCAGTCGACCTGCGCGCCGACGAACGACAACCTGATGGAACTGCTGGTGATGGTGGATGCGCTCAAGCGCTCCTCCGCCGCCCGCGTGACGGCGGCAATCCCGTACTTCGGCTACGCGCGGCAGGACCGGCGGCCGCGCTCGGCGCGGGTGGCCATCAGCGCCAAGGTGGTGGCCAACATGCTCACGTCGGTGGGCGTGGCGCGCGTGCTGACCATGGACCTGCATGCAGACCAGATCCAGGGCTTCTTCGACATTCCTGTGGACAACATCTACGCCGCGCCGGTGCTGCTCGGCGACGTGTGGAAGCAGCGCTACGAGAACCTCATCGTGGTCTCGCCCGACGTCGGCGGCGTGGTGCGCGCGAGGGCGCTGGCCAAGCGCCTCGAATCCGACCTTGCCATCATCGACAAGCGGCGCCCGAAGGCAAACGTGTCCGAGGTGATGAACGTCATCGGCGAGGTGCAGGGACGCACCTGCGTCATCATGGACGACATGGTCGACACCGCGGGGACGCTGGTGAAGGCCGCGCAGGTGCTCAAGGAAGAAGGCGCCACCAAGGTGGTCGCCTATTGCACGCACCCGGTGCTGTCCGGGGCCGCCGTCGAGCGCATCTCGACCAGCGACCTCGACGAGCTGGTGGTCACCGACACCATCCCGCTCAGCCCGGAGGCGGCGGCCTGTCCGCGCATCCGGCAGCTGTCCGTCGCCGCGCTGATGGCCGAGACCATCCTGCGCATCTTCACCGAGGATTCGGTGAGTTCGCTGTTCATCGACTGAGAAGCGGCCGGGCGTTCCCGGCCGGAGAACGGATCCCCCTTTTTTGCAACCCCGTCTGTGCCTGGTCGCGGGCCTGACGGAACAACCTGGAGCCACACCATGAAGATCGAAATCAGTGCGCGCAAGCGCGACGTGCAAGGCAAGGGTGCGAGCCGCCGCCTGCGCAACGCCGGGAAAGTCCCGGGCATCGTCTACGGCGGTGATCGCGAACCGGTGAACATCGAGCTGGACCACAAGGAGATCAGCCTCAGCCTCGCGCGCGAGGCCTTCCATGCCTCCATCCTGACGCTGAAGCTCGAAGACGCGGCGGAACCCGTGCTGCTGCGCGCCTTCAACATGCACCCGTTCAAGCGGCAGGTTCAGCACGTGGACTTCCAGCGCGTCTCCAAGGGCCGCAAGATCCACATGATGGTGCCGCTGCACTTCGTCAACGCCGAGGTGTCTCCGGGCGTGAAGACGCAGGGCGGCGTGGTGAACCACGTGATGAACGAACTGGACATCACCTGCCTGCCGGACGACCTGCCCGAGTTCATCGAAGTGGACCTCTCCGAGATCACGGTCGGCCATTCGATCCACGCGCGCGACCTGAAGCTGCCCAAGGGCGTCGAGCCCGTGCTGCACAAGGGCGAGAACCCGGTGGTGGTGACGGTGATCCTGCCGGCGCTGGTCACCGAAGAGGAAGAGACCGTGACGGCCGAAGCGACGCCGGCGGCGGGCGAGGTGCCCACCACCAAGCAGGAAGCCAAGCCCGAGGGGGCCGACGCGGCCGCCGACAAGGGCAAGGACAAGAAGTAAGGGTCCCGCCTCGGGGACGGCGGCGCATCCTCCGCGCCGCTGCGCCTCGTTGCGCACGCACCTCCCATGGCAGGCATCCGCATTCTCGTCGGCTTGGGCAATCCCGGCCGGGACTACGAACGAACGCGCCACAACGCCGGTTTCTGGCTGCTCGAGCGATTCGCCAGCGCGCAGGGCATCGCGCTGCGCAAGGAGGCGAAGTACGACGCCTGGGTCGGACGGCATGAGGCGAGCGGCGCGTGGCTGCTGCTGCCGCAGACCTTCATGAACCTGAGCGGCAAGTCGGTCGGCTTCCTCGCGGGATTCTTCAAGATCCCGGCGGAGGACGTGCTGGTGGTGCACGACGAGCTCGACTTCGCGCCCGGCACCGCAAAGCTCAAGCAGGGCGGCGGCGTGGCCGGGCACAACGGCCTGCGCGACATCGGCGCCCGCCTTGGATCGACGAACTTCTGGCGGCTGCGACTCGGCATCGGCCACCCCGGTGACCGCAACATGGTGGCCGACTACGTGCTCGGCAAGCCCTCGCCCGAGGACCGCGAGGCGATCGACCGTTCGATCGATCGCGCGCTCGAGGTGCTGCCGCTGTGCCTCGGCGGCAACATGCAGGACGCCATGCTGAAGCTGCATTCGTCCGACAAGCCGGCGAAGAAGCCGGCGCCGCCCCCGCAGGAGAAGCCATGAGCGTGAAATGCGGCATCGTCGGGCTGCCGAACGTCGGCAAGTCGACGCTCTTCAATGCGTTGACCAAGTCAGGCATCGCCGCCGAGAACTATCCGTTCTGCACCATCGAACCGAACGTCGGCATTGTCGAAGTGCCGGACACGCGCCTGGCGGCGCTGGTCGGCATCGCCAACCCGCAGAAGACCATTCCGGCCGCCGTCGAGTTCGTCGACATCGCCGGCCTGGTGGCGGGCGCGTCGAAGGGCGAGGGCCTCGGGAACAAGTTCCTCGCCAACATCCGCGAAACCGACGCGATCGCGCATGTCGTGCGCTGCTTCGAGGACCCGAACGTGGTGCACGTCGCCGGGCGCGTCGATCCGGTGTCGGACATCGGCACGATCGACACCGAACTCGCGCTCGCGGACCTGGCCACCGTCGAGAAGCAGCTGGCGAAGAGCGAGAAGACCGCGAAGTCCGGAGGCGACAAGGAAGCGCAACGCCTGGTGGCGGTGCTGAAGAAGGTAATGGCGGCGCTGGACGAAGGCCGTCCGGCGCGCGCGGTGGACCTGGCGAAGGAAGAGCGCGCGGTGCTGCAGCCGCTCTTCCTGCTCACCATGAAGCCGGTGATGTACGTCGCCAACGTGTCCGAGAACGGCTTTCGCGACAATCCGCTGCTCGCCGCGGTCGAGGCGCATGCGGCGACCGAAGGCGCGCCGGTGGTGGCGATCTGCGCGGCGATCGAGTCGCAGATCGCCGACATGAGCGACGAGGACAAGGCGCTGTTCCTCGCCGACATGGGCATGGAGGAGCCGGGACTCGCGCGCGTGATCCGCGCGGGCTATTCGCTGCTGGGACTTCAGACCTACTTCACCGTCGGCCCGAAGGAAGTGCGCGCGTGGACGGTGCGCGTCGGCGCCACCGCGCCGCAGGCGGCGGGCGTGATCCACACCGACTTCGAGCACGGCTTCATCCGCGCCGAGACCATCGCGTACGACGATTTCGTCGCCTGCAAGGGCGAGCAGGGCGCGAAGGACAAGGGCAAGATGCGCGTCGAGGGCAAGGACTACGTCGTCAAGGACGGCGACGTGATGCACTTCAGGTTCAACGTCTGACGGCGCGACAACGCGCAGGCGCACTTGCCGATGTTCAGAGCGACCGGCGCCAGCGCCATACCGTCCACAGGGTGAGCGAAAGCCCGATGAGCGCGAACAGCGTCGTCTGGGCGCGAAAGCCGATCGCGTCGATGACGGGGCCGGCGGCAAGCAGGCCGAGCGGCAGTCCGTAGACCGCGAGCATGCGCACGCCCATCACGCGGCCCCGGTACTCGACCGCGCTCTGCGCGAGCAGGACCACCATCATCGAGACCATCGACAGGCTTTGCGCGGCGCCGGTGAGGGCGAGGACGACCATGCCGCTCCCCAGCCCGGGCGTGTAGGCGAACACCGCGAGCAGGACGTACCAGGCGACGATGCCGGCCACCACCAGGCGCAAGCCATGCGCGGAACGGGCGGCGGCGGCGAACCAGAGCGATCCCGCGAGCGCGCCGGCCGCGAAAGCGGCTGAAAGGCGCGCGAGTCCATTCGCATCGGTGCCGTACACCTCGCGCGCCACGTATGGCATCAGGCCGTGCGTGACCGGGTAGGCGGTCACGTTGACGAGGAAGGCGAGCCACATCATCACCGCCATGCGCGTCGAGTCGGCGATGTAGCGCGCGCCGACCACCAGCTCACGCCACGCCGTTGCCCCGGAGGGGTGCGGGTGGCCGGTCTCGATGCGCCGGGTGAACGCGACGCTGGCCGCGTAGAACAGCGTCACCACGAGATACGCGGCGCCGAAACCGAGCAGCGAGAACACGCCCGCGCCCGCGAGCGCGCCGGCGATGCGGGCCGAATCCATGGTGGTGCGGGCGAGCCCCATGGCATTGGAAAGCTGCTCCGCGGGGACCGTATCGGCGTAGAGCGCGTTGCGCACGACCTGGTCTGCCGGCCGCAGCAGCCCGCCGACCAGCGCCACCGCGAGCACCGGCCAGACGCCCAGCCAGCCGCCGAAATCGAGGATCGCGAGCAACAACGCACTGCCGGCGAATGCGCCACGCAGCACGAGCAGGAGCGTGCGCCGGCTGACGCGGTCGGCCAGCGTTCCGAACCACGGCGCAAGCAGGGTGCCCGAGAACTGCAGCGCACCGAACACCGTCAGCAGGAACACCGAGCCGGTCGAGACCAGGATGTACCAGCCGAGGATCAGGGTCTCCATCTCGAAGGCCCAGGCCGCCAGCAGGTCGGCCGACCACTGGAAGCGGAAGCCGGGGGTCGAGAAGGCTGTGAGAAGGGATTTCCGGAACGCGCGCACAGCACCCATGGTAACCTAGGTGTTACCAACGGGCCGGGGTTCGCGCCCGCTTCCGGCAGGGCGTTCTAAGTCAACGTAAACGTTACTATCGGGCCGGTCCCGGCGCGGCTTCGCGCTGCACCCCGGTTTCCGGCGCTTGCGCCGGCCAGATGCCGTGCGCCACCGCACGCCCCGCCTCGAACACCATCCAGCTCTGCGCGCCGTAGTGCGGCAGCGGCCGCTCGAGCGCGGCGAGTGCCGCCGCGTCGCGCACCGAGAGCACGGCGAGCGGGGCGCCGACGGCGAGCGTCCACGCCTGCGCGCTGCCCTGCGTGGCGGCAAGCGACGCCGGGCGCGCGAAACCGAGCCGCGCGAGCGCCGCGTCCACGTCCGCGTGCAGTCCGACGAGCAGCACCGGGTCGGTGCCGGTGCCGGCCCGCGCGGCGTCCTCCTCGCGCGGTGCGGACTCGAAGAACTTCGCCGCGACGCGCGCTGCAGCCTCGCGCAGCCCCGCCGTCGCGAGCGCAAGGCGCGGCGCGCGAGCGAGCGTCCAGCGCCGCAGGATCGGCGGCAGCTGCGCGGGCTCAAGGCGCCGCCAGACGTGCAGCGCCGGGTCGAGGACCGCAGACTCCGGCGCGAGGTTCGTTTCGAGGGTGACCGATTCATCGGTGCGCCCGAGGCCCACCCAGTGCGTTTCGCGCGCCGTGCCGCGCCGCAGTTCGATCGGCAGGCGCAGCGCATAGGGCGGCGCGTCCTGCGCGAGTTCGAGCGTCAGCCGCGTCCCCTGCGCGCGCGCCGCGACGAGGCGCGGCGCCGGCGCGTCGGTGCGCTCGAGCCACTGCGCGAAGAACCCCTCCAGCGCGCGGCCGGAGGCGGCCTCGAACGCCGCCTGCAGGTCGCGCCAGCCGGCCTCGCGCAGCGCGTGCCGCGCCCAGAATTCGCGCAGGCTGCGCTCGAACGCGGCTTCGCCGACCAGGTCGCGCAGCATCAGGAAGAGCATCGCCGACTTGCCGTAGCCGATCGCCGCGTCCTCGCCGTGCGCGCGGGAGCGAAACGCCGAGAGCGGCTGCGCCGCGCCCGGCGGCAGGGCCGCGAGGTCGCGCAGCCAGCCAAGGCGCATCGCCTGCGCCGCCTCGGGCGCGCCTTCCTCCCGGTAGGTGTAGTCGGCCATGAACGTCGTCAGGCCCTCGGACCAGTTGCCGGAGTGGGGCGCCACGCTGACGCCGTTGCCCCACCAGTTGTGCAGCACCTCGTGGCCGAGCGAGGTGGCGCGGATGAAGGGCAGCGCGAGGACCGACTCGCCGAGGTAGGTGAGCGTCGGCATGCCGAAGCCCGTGGGCAGCGGGCTCGCGACCACCGAGAACGCGCCGAACGGATAGGTGCCGATGGCACGTGCGTAGCGCTTGAGGTAGCGCGCGCTGTCCTCGAGGTAGCCCTCGGCGAGCGCGTCGAGCGCGGGCGGAAACCAGGTGCGCAGGCGGATCGGCGCCGCGCCTGCGCGCGCGAGCATGCGCTCGCGTACCAACCAGGGGCCGGCCATCAGGTCGATGCCACGCACCGGCACGGAAAACGCGTAGGTGGCCTCGTAGCGTCCGGCCGCCGTCGCCGGCAGCGTCTCGGCGAGCAGTTCGCCCGGAACGATGCCGCGCTGGTCGCCCGGCAGCGACAGGTGCACGCGGTAGGTGAACGCGCGCTCCGGCACCGGCACCCAGGCGGCGCCCGAGGGCAGGAAGCTCCCGGCGTCCGAGGCCATCGGCCGCAGCGCGCCGAGCACGCCGCGATGGTCGATCGACGCGTCGAGCGGCGCGAGCGTGCCGCCGTACTCGATGCGCAGGCGCGACGGCCGGGGACCTTCGACGCGCCATTGGCGTACCGCGCCCGCGTCGCGGCCGTCAAATCTCAGTCGCCGCGCGCCGCTGCTAACCGCGGTCACCGTCAGCGCGCGGTCGAGTACGAAGGCGCTCGTGGGGACGCCCTGCCATTCGGCGATGGCGCGAAACGCGCGCGTGCCGGGATCGAGCTCCACGGAGAGCTCGAGGTGCGGCGCCGCGACGGCCCGGGCGGCGAGAAAGAGCAATGCCGGGGCGGTGAACCGGGCCAGCAGGCGCGCGGGGCGTTCGCGGATCATTCCCTTGGCGGAAAGCGCACCAGGATCTCGAACGATCGGCCGTCGCGCTCGATGCCGAGCGGCAGCACGGTGCCCGGGGGCTGCGCGCGTATTGCGGCGACGACCTCGCCCACGCGCTGCGCGGGCCGGCCCGCGACCCGCGCGATTCGGTCGCCCTTTTCGAGGCCGCTTGTCGCCGCCAGGCTGCCCGGCACGACCTCGAGGATCCGCACGCTCTGGTCGGCTTGCGCGAGCGAGACGCCAAGGCGCGGCGGGGGCGGCGCCGCCTGCGGGACCTGCGGGACGGCGAAGAGGGCATCGGCGATGTCCGGGGCGGGCGGCGAGCAGTGCGCGCCGACGTCGAAGGGCAGCAGGGTGCCGATGCGCGTCACGCCGAGCGCGCGCAGCTGGTGCGGCACGCCGTGGCCGTGCTGCACGTGCCCGGTGCCGAGGATGCCGACCACCAGCGGCCTGCCGGGCCCGGCGAGGCGCGCGGCGAGCGCCTCGGCCATGGCGCGGTCCCAAAGCGTCTGCGCCTCGACGAAGCGCTCGAACTTCGCCTCGTCCAACGCCGGGTCGGCCTGCGTTGCCTCGCCGGCGCGCCGCTTTTCATGGCTCTCGAAGACGGTGCGCAGCGTGGCGCGATACGCCGCGCCCGGCGGGGCCGGGCGCGCGACGCCTTCGCGCCGCTCCGTCGGGACCGACGCCCACCCGGAGCGTGCGACCGCTTCGGTGAAGCTGCGCTCGACGTTGAGCGCGATCATCGGCAGGCGATGCATGCGCGCGAAGCGAAATAGCGGCAGGTAGAGCTCCGCGGGCAGGCGCCATACGCTGTCCCAGTCGGCTTCCTTGAGGAACTCGGCCTCGCTGAGGGTTCCGGCAACCCAGCGATCGAGCGCCGGTTGCACGCGGCGCGGAAAGGTCTCGAAGCCGAGCGCCATGTCAGGCCGCAGGGCGTGCAGCGCGCCCAGCACTTCCAGTTGCCAGGCGTGGTGCGTCGCGTCGTCGTGCTGTTCGCCGAGCAGCACGATGTCCTGCGCCGCCATGGCCTCGAACACTTCGCGTCCGGGGCGCTCGACCAGCGCGCCGCCGCGCGAGACATGCCAGGCCCCGGGGGCGGGGCAGGCGGGCGCGGCCTGGGCGGTGGCGATCGAGACGATCGAGACGATCGCGACGATCGCCGCGCGCGCCGCGCCCGGGCCGCGGCGCCGGCTGGCAGGCGGTGGCGTCACGCCCCGGGGCGCTAGCCTGCGGCGGCCTTCACCTCCGGGACGGAGGTGGAGGTCGTGGCGCGCGAAGCGCGCCGGCGCTCGTGCTCGGCGAGGTGGCGCTTCCTGATGCGGATCGACTTCGGCGTGACTTCCACCAGTTCGTCGTCTTCGATGAACTCGACCGCGTACTCGAGCGAAATCCGCACCGGCGGGATGAGGATGACGTTCTCGTCCTTGCCCGAGGCGCGCACGTTGGTGAGCTTCTTGGTCTTCACCGGATTGACGACGAGGTCGCCCGCGCGGCTGTGGATGCCGACGATCATGCCCTCGTACACCTTCTCGCCCGGCGAGACGAAGAGCTTGCCGCGCTCCTGCAGGTTGAACAGCGAAAACGCCACGGCCTCGCCGAGTTCCTGCGAGATCAGCGCGCCGTTGCGCCGGCCGGGCAGCTCGCCGCGCCACGGGCTGTAGCCGTCGAACACGTGGCTCATCAGGCCGGTGCCGCGCGTCAGGTTGACGAACTCGCCCTGGAAGCCGATCAGCCCGCGCGCCGGGACCCGGTAGTCGAGCCGCATGCGCCCGCGCGAGTCGCTCGCCATGTCGGTGAGCTCGGCGCGGCGCAGCGCGATGGCTTCCATCACCGCGCCCTGGTGCGCCTCGTCGACGTCCAGCGTCAGCTGCTCGAAGGGCTCCTCGACGACGCCGTCCACCGTGCGCGTGATCACGCGCGGCCGGCCGAGCGCCACTTCGTAGCCTTCGCGGCGCATGTTCTCCGCGAGGATCGTCAGGTGCAGCTCGCCGCGTCCCGAGATGACGAACACGTCCGCGTCCGCGGTGTCCTCGACGCGCAGCGCGACGTTGGTGAAGAGCTCGCGCGTCAGGCGCTCGCGTAACTGGCGGCTGGTGACGAACTTTCCTTCGGTGCCGGCGAGCGGCGAGTTGTTCACCTGGAAATTCATCACCAGGGTGGGCTCATCAACCTTCAGCGCCGGCAGCGGCTCGGGCGCCTCCACCGCGCACAGGGTGGTGCCGATGGACAGCGAATCGACGCCGGTGACCTGCACGATGTCGCCGGCCACCGCCTCGGTGAGCGCGACGCGCTCGAGGCCCTGGAAGCCGAAGATCTGGTTGATCTTCGCGCGCACCGGCGCCTGGCCCGGGAGCAGGGTGACGATCTCGTCCGCGGCGCGCAGGCGTCCGCGGCGGATGCGCCCGACGCCGATGCGGCCGATGTAGCTGGAGTAATCGAGCGCCGAGATCTGCAGTTGCAGCGGCCCGTCGGCGTCCGCATCCACGGGCGCGGGGACACGCTCGAGCACCGTGTCGAAAAGCGCGCGCATGTCGGTGGTGCGCTCGGTGGGCGAGAGCGAGGCCCAGCCCTCGAGCGCGGAGGCGTACACCACCGGGAAATCGAGCTGTTCCTCGGTGGCGCCGAGCCGGTCGAAGAGGTCGAAGGTCTGGTTCACCACCCAGTCGGAGCGCGCGCCGTCGCGATCCACCTTGTTCACCACGACGATGGGCTTCAGGCCCAGCGCCAAGGCCTTCTTCGTGACGAAACGCGTCTGCGGCATCGGCCCTTCGACCGCGTCGACCAGCAGCAGCACCCCGTCGACCATGCCGAGCACCCGCTCGACCTCGCCGCCGAAATCCGCGTGTCCCGGGGTGTCGACGATGTTGATGTGCACGTCGCGGTAGTCGATCGCGCAGTTCTTGGCGAAGATGGTGATGCCGCGCTCGCGCTCGAGGTCATTCGAGTCCATCACGCGCTCGGTCATGCGCTCGTGCGCGGCGAAGGCGCCGGCCTGTCGCAGCAGCTTGTCCACCAGGGTGGTCTTGCCGTGGTCGACGTGCGCGATGATGGCGATGTTGCGGACGCTGCGGGTCATTGTGATCTCTGCGGGAAAAAGCCCGCTATTCTAGCAGGCGAAGGGAGCAATCCGTCTGTTTCCGGGGACTTTTCCTCCCGCCGATCCGCGGCTCCGGCGCGCGATCGGCGCAGTGCTGGATTGTTTGGTCTCCAAACGAATCCGCTTGACACTGCGATCCGGGCCTCAGTAGAGTGATTTTCGGAGCGGGAATGGAAGGCAGGACGGCCCGGTTGCGGCGCGTTCGCGCAGGCCGCCGTCGATACCAGAGGAGGGGAAGATCATGAAAGGCAAGGTACTGTTCAGTCGCATCGTCGCAACCGCGCTCGGTGTGGCGCTCTCGGCACCCCTGTTTGCGCAGGAGTCGACCGTCAAGATCGGCTACGCGATCGCGCGCACCGGCCCCTGGGCCGCCGGCGCGCAGATTTCCCAGGAGCCGAACTACGTCATGTGGGCCGAGCAGGTGAATGCCGCCGGCGGCCTCAACGTGAAGGGCAAGAAGCGCAAGGTGGAGCTCGTCGGGCTGGACGACCGCAGCAACATGGAAACGGTCGTGCGCAGCTACGAAAAACTCATGACCAGCGACAAGGTCGACCTGATCCTGCCGCCCTGGGGCACCGGCGCGAACTTCGCCGTCATGCCGCTTGCGCAGAAGCATGGCTACCCGATGCTCTCGCCGACCGCCACCGGCCGCAAGCTCGTGGGCATGAAGAATCCGTACTTCTTCGCGCTGCTGCAGCAGCCCGACGTGATGATGGATGCGCTTGCCGAGTACATGGTGGCCCGGCGCATGAAGACCGCCGCCGTGATCCATGTCGACGAGCTCTTCGGGCTCGAGCAGGCCACGGCGCTGGAGGACTCGCTAAAGAAGAAGGGCATCAACATCATCGAGAAAAAGAGCTACCCGCTCGGCGTGAAGGACCTCGCGCCGGTGCTCAAGGGCATCCAGGAGAAAAAGCCCGACGCCTTCATTGCGCTTTCCTACCCGCCGGACACCTTCCTGATCACCGGCCAGTCCAAGGCGATCGGCTTCAACCCGCGCCTGTTCTACGCCGCGGTCGGCACCGCGTTCCCGGTCTATCGCGACAAGATGACGCCGGAGACCGTCGAAGGCGTGATGGGCCTTGGCACCTGGAACCCGAAGATGAGCCCGGCGGCCAAGGCCTACTTCGATGCCCATGTGAAGCGCTGGCAGAAGGAACCCGATCGCTGGGCGAGCGCGCATGCCTGGGCCGGCCTGCAGATCCTCGAGCAGGCCGTGGCGAAGGCGGGCCTCGACCGCAAGGCGATCCGCGACGCCATCGCCAGCCAGGAGTTCGACACCGTCATCGGCAAGATCCGCTTCAAGGGCAGCGAGAACATCTCCACCCCGGGCGTGGTGAGCCAGTGGCAATCGGGCGAGTTCGAGGTGGTGTGGCCGCCCGACCGGGCCACCGCCCCGGCGCTTGCCGACAAGCCGCACTGGAAGTGAGCTGAGGTCCTGATCCGGGCCCCGCGGCGCGCGCCGCGGGGCCTTTTCGTCTCATGGGCTTCTGGCTCGAACTCGCGGCAGGCGGGCTGATCACCGGCGGGATCTACGCCGTGGTCGCGCTCGGCCTCAACCTGCAGTACGGGCTGATGCGCATCATGAACATCTCGCACGGCGAGTTCCTGATGCTCGGCGCCTACCTCACCTGGCTCGGGCACACCACGCTTCAGGTGAACCCGCTCGTGTTCATGCCGGTGGTCGCGGCAACGCTCTTCGTGCTCGGCCTCGTGGTGTATCGCCTGTGCTTTCGCCGCATCACGCAGACCGCACCCACGGTCGAGGTGATCGAGGCGAGGAGCCTGCTGGTCGGCTTCGGCCTCATGTACCTGGTGCAGAACCTGGTCTACATGAAGTGGGGCGCGGACCTGCGTGGCTACACCTTCCTCGCCGAGACCGTCGAGATCGGCGGCGCGCGCTTCATGGCGAACCGCCTCACCATCTTCGCCTTTGCCGTCGGCGCGAGCCTCGCGCTGCTCGCGGTGCTGCGCTTCACCATGATCGGCAAGGCGGTGCGCGCCATGATGCAATCGCCCTCCGGCGCGCAACTGGTCGGCGTCGACACCGCGACCCTGCATCCGGTGGTCTTCGGTGCAGGACTGGCGCTGGCCGGCGTGGCCGGCGGGCTGCTCTCGATGGTCTACGAAATCTCCCCCTCGATGGGTGAGCCCTACACGGTGACGGCGCTCATCGTCATCACGCTCGGCGGGCTGGGCAGCGCCGCAGGCAGCCTCGCCGGCGGGTTCCTGCTCGGGCTGGTCGAGGCCTTCGGCATGCACTTCACCAGCCCGTCGCTGAAGATGCTGCTCTCCTACAGCGTGCTGATCGCGGTGCTGCTCGCACGCCCGCGCGGACTGTTCGCGCGATGAGCGCGCGCCGTTCGCTGGTCATCACCCTGGCCGTCGGCGCGGGGCTCGCCACGCTGCCCTGGCTGCTGCCGGATTTCTGGCTTTCGCTCGCGCTTTCCTGCCTGATGTTCGCGGGGCTGGCGGTGAGCTGGTCGATGTTCTGCGGGCCGACCCATTACCTGTCGCTCGCCACCTCCGCCTTCTTCGGCCTTGGCGCCTATGTCACCGCCTGGGGGCTGGAGTCGATGCCCTACGGCGTGGCCGTGCTGGTCGGCGCCGCCGTCGCCGGGCTGTTTGCCGCGCTGATCGGCGCCGCGGTGCTGCACCTGCGCGGCGCCTATTTCGCGGTGGTGACCTTCGGCCTGGGCGAGTTGGTGCTGCACGCGATCACCCATTTCGAGAAGACCTGGGCGCACACGGTCGGCCGCGTGATCAGCGCGCCGCCGGCCGGCGAGACCATCTTCCTCACCGTGCTCGCGGTCACGCTGGCGGCGGTGGCGGCCTCGATCGCTGTGCGCGCGAGCCGGCTCGGGCTCGCGCTCTCCGGCATCGGTGCCGACGAAGAGCGCGCGCAGACGCTCGGGGTCAACACGCGGCGGGTGAAGATCCTCGCCTTCAGCCTGTCGGCGGCGTTTGCCGGCGCGCTCGGCGCCGCCATGGCGGTGCGCTGGACCTACATCGAGCCGCTGTCGGTGTTCAATCCCTTCATCAGCTTCCAGACGGTGCTGATCTCGATGGTGGGCGGCGCGCACACGCTCATCGGGCCGCTGGTCTCGTCGGTGTTCTTCAGCCTGCTCACCGAGTTCCTGCGCCTGCAGTTCCCCTATGCGTTCCTGGTCATGCTCGGCGCGCTGCTGATCGTGCTGGTGCTGTACCTGCCGGGCGGGTTTGCCTCGCTTCTCACGCGCTGGAAGCGGGTCCGTGCCTGAGGCGCTGCTCTCCGCGCGCGGCATCAGCGTGCGCTTCGGCGGGCTGGTCGCGGTCGACGCGGTCGATCTCGAGGTGCGCGCCGGCGAACTGGTGGGCGTGATCGGGCCGAACGGCGCCGGCAAGACGACCTTCTTCCACACGCTCTCGGGCGTGCTCGTGCCGACCGAGGGCCGCCTGGTGGTGGCCGGCGACGACCTCACCGGGCGCGCGCCGCACGTGTATGCCGCGCATGGCGTGGCGCGCACCTTCCAGACCCCGCGCGTGTTCCGCGACATGGCGGCGCGCGAGAACGTGCGCTTCGCGCTGGAGTTCGCCGGGCGCACGCGCAGCCACGCCCACGACGCCTTCGACGACGCCGACGCCATCCTCGGCTTCCTCGACCTGGCCGATGCGCGCGACACGCCGGCGGGGGCGTTGACGCCGGCGCGCCAGCGCCTGCTCGAGATCGGCATGGCGCTGGGCGCGCGCCCGCGCGTGCTGCTGCTCGACGAGGTGGCCGCGGGCCTGACCCATGCCGAGGTGGAACTGACGGCGCAACTGATCCGCCGCGTGCGCGATGAGCTCGGCGTGGCGGTGATCTGGATCGAGCATGCGGTGCGCGTGCTGATGGATTATGTCGAGCGCGTCGCGGTGCTGCACCAGGGCCGCAAGATCGCCGACGGCGACCCGCGCGCGGTGGCGAAGGATTCCGCGGTGATCGAGGCCTACCTCGGCGAGGAAGGCGAAGCGGCGAAGGTGGCGGCATGAGCGCCGGCCTGGTGATCCGGGGGCTGTCGGCCGGCTACGGCGGCATGCGCGTGCTCGAGAACATCGAACTCGAGGCGCCGGTGGGCGAACTTACGGTGGTGGTGGGCCCCAACGGCGCCGGCAAGAGCACCCTGCTGCGCGCCGTCTCGGGCCTGATCCCGCGCAGCGGCGAGGTGCTGTTCGACGGCGAAACGCTGCCCGCGCGCCCGTCGGCGATCGTGGCGCGCGGCCTCGCGCAGGTGCCCGAGGGCCGCCAGCTGTTTCCGCAGATGAGCGTGCTCGAGAACCTCGAGCTCGGCGCCTACCTCGCGCCGCGCGGCGAGCGCGCCGACCGGCTCGAGCAGGCGTTTGCGTTCTTTCCGCGCCTCGCCGAGCGTCGCAGCCAGCTCGCCGGCACGATGTCGGGCGGCGAGCAGCAGATGCTGGCCGTGGGCCGCGCGCTGATGGGCCGGCCGAAGCTCCTGATGCTCGATGAGCCCTCGCTCGGCCTCGCGCCGAAAATGGTCGACGAACTGCTTGCCATCGTGCGCCGCATCCGCGACGAGGGCGTCACCGTGCTGCTGGTCGAACAGAACATCGCCAAGGCGCTGGCGATCGCCGACGGCGCCTATGTCATCGAGCGCGGCGCCGTGGTGATGAAGGGCGCCGCCGGAAAGCTTCTCAAGTCGGAGCGCTTGCGCGCCGCCTACCTCGGCGCGCAAAGTGCGCCGGGTGAACTCACCTGGAAGGGGGGATTGTTCATGTCCGAACAGCAGACGACTGCAGTGACGATTGCCGCGGAGAACGCGTGGAAGGGCAAGATCTTCACCGGCCGCTGGCTGATGGCGAAAGGCGGCACGCGCGAGGTGATCGAGCCGGCCACCGGCGCGGTATTGACCGAGGTCGGCATCGCCGACGCGGAGGACGTGCGCGAGGCCGCGCGCGCGGCGAAGGCGGCGCAGCCGCAATGGGCCGCGACGCCGGCGGACCAGCGTGCCGCGGTGCTGCGCCGCGCTGCGCAGTTCCTCGAGGCGCATGCCGACAGCCTGCGTCCATGGATCATGCGCGAAACCGGCGGCATCGCGCCGAAGGCGGACAAGGAACTGCATTTCGCCACCGAGATCCTGATCGAGGCGGCCGCCATCGCCACCCAACCCCCGGGCGTGATGCTGCCCTCGGGGCCGAAGCGCATGAGCTTCGCGCGCCGCGTGCCGCACGGCGTGGTCGGCGTCATCTCGCCGTTCAATTTCCCGCTCATCCTGTCCACGCGCGCCGTGGCACCCGCGCTGGCACTCGGCAACGCGGTGATCCTGAAGCCCGATCCCCAGACCCCGGTGACCGGCGGCTTCATCCTCGCGCGCATCTTCGAGGCCGCGGGGCTGCCCGCGGGCCTGCTGCACGTGCTGCCCGGGGGCGCGCCGACCGGCGAGGCGCTGGTCAGCGACCCGGACGTGAAGATGATCTCCTTCACCGGTTCGACCGCCGCGGGACGCAAGGTGGGCGAGCTTGCCAGCCGCAACCTGAAGAAGGTCACGCTCGAGCTCGGCGGCAAGAATTCCACCATCGTGCTCGACGACGCCGACCTCGACGTCGCCGCCTCCTGCGCGGCCTGGGGCGCCTACCTGCACCAGGGCCAGATCTGCATGGCTACCGGCACGGTGCTGGCGCACCGCAGCGTCGCGCGCGAACTCACCGAGCGGCTGGTGGAGAAAGCCAAACACCTGCCGGTGGGCGACCCGATTGGGGGCAAGGTGGCGCTTGGCCCGCTGATCAACGCGCGCCAGCTCGAGCGCGTCGACGGCATCGTCAAGGATGCGATCGCCAAGGGCGCGGTGCTGCGTGCCGGCGGGACGCACGACGGCCTGTTCTACCGGCCGACGGTGCTCGAGGACGTCAAGCCCGGCATGCGGGTGCTCGAGGAGGAAGTGTTCGGGCCGGTGATCGCGATCTCTGCCTTCGACTCCGACGAAGAAGCCATCGCGCTCGTCAATGCCTCGGAGTACGGCCTGTCCGCCGGCGTGATTACCAAGTCGCTCGAGCGCGCGATGGATTTCACCGCGCGGCTGCGCACCGGCATCATCCACATCAACGACCAGACCGTGGCCGACGAGCCCTGGGTGCCCTTCGGCGGCACCGGCGCCTCGGGCAACGGCGGGCGCACCGGCGGGGTCGCCAACTGGGACGAGTTCACGCAGTGGCAGTGGGTCACGATCCAGGATCGCGCCACGGCGTTCCCGTTCTGACGCCGTGTTCCTGCGCCCGCGCTCGCATGACCGGCCCTTTCACCTCGGGCTCTACCCACTCGAGACGCTGGCGCGCGACGCCGCGCTGATCGACACCGAGGCGGCGCGGCCGGCGCGCGCAGCGCCTGCCGCCAGCCCGGGCGAGGGGCTGCTCGGCGCGGCGCTGGTCCGCTACCGGGACCTGTTCGCGCAGCAGGCCGAGGCCGACCCGGCGCCGGCGCGCGCCCCGGTGCCAGACGACCTTGCGCGCCGCGTGGTGGACCTCAAGGGCGCGGCGCTCTTCATGGATGCCAGCATGGTCGGCATCTGCCGCATCCCGGAGTCGGCCTGGCTCAGCGGTGTGGCGCAGCGACCGCATGCCTTCGCTGTGGTGATCCTCGTCGAGCACGGTCGCGTGCCCGAGGCCGGCAACCTTGCCGCCGCGTGGGCCGTGCCGAACCAGCGGGCGGCGGCCGAACTGCGCGCCGGCGAGATCGCGGTGTGCATTGCCGGGCATGTGCGCAACATGGGCTTCGCCGCCAGCGCCGACGTGCCCGGCCATGCGCGGCTCGACGCCGGGCGCCTCGCGGTGCTGGCGGGACTGGCGGTGCGGGTTGGCGACGCCCTCGAGAATCCCTATGTGGGTGCGCGCTTCTCGCTTGCCGTGGTGTCCACCGAGTACGCGCTCGAATGCGACCTGCCGCTCGCCGCCGCCGCGTTGCGCGAGGCGAAGGGCTTCGCCTTCTGGTGGGGGCAGGCCGGCGCCCGTTCTGGGCGCGAATGGAACCGCCGCGCGGGGCGCGCCTCGCACCTCGGCAGCTACCCGATGGAAACCGTGCGCCGCGTCGAGCGTCCCACCACCCTGATCCTCGACGACGAGGTGCCGCGCGTGCCCAAGCGGGCGGCGTTCTTCGACCGCGCGCTGCAGGGCGACCTCGGCGAGAAGGCGCAGAAGGAGCGCGCCCGCTTCTCGTTCAAGACGCCGCTGTCGCTGTCGCAACTGCGCATGATCCGCTCGATGGTGCCGCTGCAGGATGGCGCGGTGGCCGGGGCACGTGACGCGCGGTTCTCGGACCCGGCGGCGAACGCGCGCGCCATCAAGTCGCTGTCCTACTTCCTCGGCGCCGACCTCACCGGCATCTGCGAGGTGCCGCGCTACGCCTGGTTCTCGCACCGTGAGTCCGGCGCGCCGATCGAGCCCTACCACCGCTACGCCATCGTCATGCTGATCGACCAGGGCTACGAGACCATGGAGGGGGCGAGCGGCGACGACTGGGTGTCGGGCGCGCAGTCGATGCGCGGCTACCTGCGCGGCGCCGAGATCGCCGGCGTGATGGGCGAGTTGCTGCGCGGCGAGGGCTTCCCGGCGCGCGCCCAGACCAATGCCGACAGCGACGTGCTGCAGATCCCGCTGGTGCTCTGGGCGGGGCTGGGCGAACTCTCGCGCATCGGCGAACTGGTGCTCAATCCCTTCGTCGGCCCGCGCTTCAAGTCCGTGGTGCTGACCACCGACCTGCCGCTGGAGGTGGACCGGCCGGTCGACTTCGGCCTGCAGACCTTCTGCAACAACTGCTGGAAGTGCGCGCGCGAGTGTCCCTGCGACGCGATTCCCTTCGGCGACAAGGTGATGTTCAACGGCTACGAGATGTGGAAGCCGGACGTCGAGCGCTGCACCCGCTACCGGCTCACCAACATGAAGGGCGCCGCCTGCGGGCGCTGCATGAAGACCTGCCCGCTGAACAAGGTGGTCGACGCCGACGGGGCGCTCGGCACCCGCGCCGCGAGCTGGCTCGGCCTCCACGCGATGTGGATGAAGCCGCTGCTGGTGCCGATCGCGCGCACGCTGGACGACTGGCTCGGCAACGGCGCGCGCAACCCGGTGAAGAAGTGGTGGTTCGACCACGAGGTGGTCGACGGCGTCGCGGTGCAGGCGAAGGCCACCAACCGGCGCGACATCGACCCCGCGCGCAAGTTCGACGCGAAGACGCAACGGATTGCCTACTACCCGGCAAGCCGCATGCCGGCGCCGGACGCGAAGGGGCCGGTGCCGCTCGAGCGCAAGCCGGCGCTGGCGATCGGGGCGGAACTCGAGACGCCCGCACAGGCACGCAAGCGCGCGGCCGCGGGCGGGGCGCCGCCGGGGCACTACACGCCGACGCCGACCCTGGGGGCCGCGGGCGCCGAGGCGCGGGTCGACGGGCCGGACAAGGCCTGAATCCCCGGCCTTGCGCCGGATTCCGGCGCTGTTTCGCTGCTGCGCGGCCCGGCCCGGGCCTGTCGCGCAGGCCTGGGCCATAATCCAGCCATGCCTTCGGCCTGGATCATCGGCACCGCCTGCACGCGCTTCGGCAAGCACGCCGACCGGTCGTTCAAGGAACTGACGCGCGAGGTCTACATGCAGGTGCTCGCCGACGCCGGACTCTCCGACGGCGCGCAGATCGAGCAGGCCTGGTTCGGCAACTGCGGCATGGGGCAGTGGGGGCAGGGCGGCATTCGCGGGCAGGTGTGCTTCACGCCGCTGGTCGAGGAAGGCCTGTTCCCGGAGCGGGTGCCGATCGTCAACGTCGAATCCGGCTGCGCCACCGCCTCGCAGGCGCTGCACGGCGCGTGGAAGGACGTGGTCTCGGGCGAATCGCAGGTCTCGCTTGCCGTGGGACTGGAGAAGCTGTTCAGCCCGGACCGTCCCGAGCGCCTCCCGGAGATCTTCGCCACCGGCATCGACCAGCTCGACCCGCAACTGTGGCACGAGTATTACGCCGCGGCCGGGCGCGAGGCCGGCAAGCCCTTCGAGACCGGGCCCGGGCGCACCGTGTTCATGGATACCTACGCGATGCAGGCGGCCTGGCACATGAAGCGCTACGGCACCACGCAGCGCCAGATCGCGATCGCCTGCTCGAAGAACCATGCCAACGGCGCGCTGAACCCGAAGGCGCAGTACCGCTTCGAGATGTCGGTGGACGAGGTGCTCGCGGACCGGCCGGTGAGCTTTCCGCTGACCCGCTCCATGTGCTCGCCGATCGGCGACGGCGCGGCGGCTGCCATCGTCTGCTCCGAGGACATGCTCGCCTCGCTGCCTGCCGCAACCCGCGCGCGCGCCGTGAAGATCCGCGCCAGCGTGCTCTCGGGCGGCAAGTACCGGCGGCTCGACGAACCGGGCCTGACGCGTATCGCCGCCGACAAGGCCTACGCGCGCGCCGGCCTGAAGGCGGCCGACATCGATGTCGCCGAAGTGCATGACGCCACCTCGTTCTGCGAGATCTACCAGTCGGAGATGCTCGGCTTTTGCCCCGAGGGCGAAGGCGGGCGCTTCGCCGAATCCGGCGCCTCCTCGCGCGAGGGATCGTTGCCGATCAACCCCTCCGGCGGCCTCGTCTCCAAGGGCCATCCGGTGGGCGCCACCGGGCTGTCGATGATTTACGAACTCTGCCTGCAGTTGCGCGGCGAGGCGGGCGAACGGCAGGTAAAGGGCGCCACCGTCGCGCTTGCCGAGAACGGCGGCGGCGTCATGGGCTTCGACGAGGCCGCCTGCGCGATCACCATCCTGGAGAAGGTCCGGTGAACGCGCCGCATGACCCGATCGACTTCCGCCCGGAGTCGCCCGAGTTCATCCGCGACCCGTTCCCGACCTTCCGCCGCATGCGCGAAGCCGATCCGGTGCACTGGAGCCCGCGGCTGAAGTCCTGGGTGCTCACGCGCTACGACGACTGCAAGGCGATCTGCCTCGATCGCGAGGTGTCCTCCGACCGGCTGCGGCCGTTCTTCGCCACGCTGCCCGGTCCCGAGGCCGAGCGCATCGGCAACATCATCCGCTACCTGTCGCACTGGATGGTGTTCCGCGACCCGCCCGAGCACACGCGCATGCGGCGCCTGACCAGCAAGGTGTTCCACCTGCAGTCGATGAACGCGATGCGCCCGACGGTCGAGGAACTGGTGGCCTGGCTGTTCGAGAGGATCGGCGGCCGGCGCGAGATCGACTTCGTCGCCGATTTCGCCGGCCCGCTGCCGGCGCTCGTCATCATGGCGATGCTCGGCGTGCCGCGCGAGGACCTCGCGCAGGTGAAGCGCATGTCGGACGACATGGCGCTCTTCATCGGCAGCTCGCGCATGGCCACCGAGAAGTACGATATTGCGGAAGCCGCCACGCAGGAGATGGCGGAATTCTTCCGCGCGCTGTTCAATGCGCGCCGCGCCGCGCCGCGCGAAGACCTGATCTCGCAACTGGTGCACCTCGAGGACGAGGGCGATCGTCTGACGGAAGACGAACTCGTCGCCACCTGCATCCTGCTGCTCTTTGCCGGGCACGAGACCACCACCAATCACATCGCCAACGGCATGCTTGCGCTGCTGCGCTTCCCGGACGAGTTGGCGAAGCTGCGGGCAAACCCCGCGCTGGGGCCGCGCGCGGTCGAGGAACTGCTGCGCTACGACGGGCCGAGCGGGGCGCAGGTGCGCGTGGTGAAGGTCGAGCAGACCCTGCGCGGCAAGCGGCTGAAACCCGGCGACCGGGTCTTCATCATGCTGAACGCCGCCAACCGCGACCCCGAGGCCTGGGAGCAACCCGACCGGGTCTGGCTCGAGCGCGGCGGACCGGCCCACCTGACCTTCGGCTTCGGCATGCACATCTGCCTTGGCTTTCCGCTGGCACGCCTCGAAGGCCAGATCGCGCTGCCGGCGGTGGCGCGGCACTGGAAGTCGATCGAACTTGCCACTGACGAAGACCGCATCGAGTGGTTGAACTCGATGGTGTTCCGCGGCATGAAGGCCTTGCCGCTGACGGTGGCGCGCTAGCGCGGCCTCAGCGCCTCGCCGAACGACTTTTCGTCGAAGCCGACGAGCAGCGTCTTTCCCGTTTCGACGATCGGCCGCCGGATCGCGCTGGTGTTCGCTTCCAGCAGCGCGATCATCTTCGCTTCCGTGAGGTTCGCGCGCGCCGCCTCGGGGATCTTGCGCCAGGTCGGCCCGCGCGTGTTGGCGAGGCGCTCAAAGCCGCCCGTCGCGGCCCAGGCCTTGAGCTTGCCCTTCGGCACGCCGCCCTTCTTGTAGTCGTGGAAGTCCCAGACGACGCCGCGCGCGTCCAGCCACGCGAAGGCCTTCTTCATGGTGTCGCAGTTGCGGATGCCGTAGACGGTGATTTTCATGTGCGGATGCCGGCGGGACGCCGAAAACAGACGATTAGTAACGTATATGTTACCAATTGGGGTGTTCCGGCGTCGGTCCGCCTCAAAACGTGCCCGGGAACGCCCCGCCGTCCATCAGCAGGTTCTGCCCGGTGATGAAGCCGGCGTGCACGCTGCACAGGAAGGCGCAGGCGGCGCCGAACTCCTCGATGGTGCCGAAGCGTCCCGCCGGGTTGCCCTCGGCGCGCACCTTGGCGAGTTCCTCGGGCGAGGTGCCCATCTTCTTCGCGTTGAAGGCGAAGTTGCCGCGCAGCCGGTCGGTGTCGAAGGGCCCGGGCAGCAGGCCGTTGATGGTGACGTTGGCGCGCACGGTCTTTCTCGACAGCCCGGCGACGAAACCGGTGAGGCCGGTGCGCGCGCCGTTGGACAGGCCCAGTTCCGGGATCGGCATCTTCACCGCGCCCGAGGTGATGTTGACGATGCGGCCGAACTTGCGCGCGATCATCCTGTCCACCGTCGCCTTGATCAGCTCGATCGGCGTGAGCATGTTCGCGTCCAGCGCCTTGATCCAGTCCTCGCGGTTCCACTCGCGAAAATCCCCCGGCGGCGGGCCGCCGGCATTGTTGACGAGGATGTCCGGGTCGGCGCAGGCGGCAAGCGCCGCGGCGCGGCCCTCGGGCGTGGTGATGTCGCCGGCCACGGCGATGACCTTGACGCCGCTCGCCTTGCGGATCTCTTCCGCCGTCGCTTCCAGCGCCTCCTTGCCGCGCGCCGTGATGACCAGGTTCACGCCCTCGGCGGCGAGCGCCATGGCGCAGCCCTTGCCGAGTCCCTTCGATGCCGCGCACACCAGCGCGGTCTTGCCGCGAATGCCGAGATCCATGTCAGGTCCTTTGCTGTTGGGGTTTGAGCGAGACTAGCAGAACACCGCCGATGACGAGCGCCGCCCCGGCGCCCTGCACCAGCGTGAACGGTTCCTCGAGGCCGATGGCGCCGGCGAGCAGCGTGCTGACCGGGCCGACCGCGCCGATCACCGCGAAATGGTTCGCGCCGATGCGCTTCAATGCCTCGGCGACGAAGAACACCGGCAGCACGGTGCAGGCGGTGGCCATCACCGCGGTGTAGCCCCAGACGGCGCCCGGCAGCTCGAGCGCCGAGAACGGCTCGAGTACGAGGAACTGCACCACCGCGGGAACGGTGGAGGCGATCATGCTCCAGGCCGTGAAACGCATCGAGCCGACGCGCTGCACCAGCGCACTGCCGGCGACGAGGTACACCGCGTAGCAGAACGCGGAGGCGAAGACGAGCGCGCAGCCGAACAGGAACAGCGGTCCGGTGGCGCCGCCGCCGAGTCGGTCCGACACCACCAGAAAGATGCCTGCGTAGCTGAGCGCAAGCGCCATCAGGTGCCGCGCGCCGGGCCGCGCGTGCAGGAAGAGAAACGAGAGCAGCAGCACGATGGTGGGGTAGAGGAACAGGATCAGCCGCCCGAGCCCGGCACCGACGTACTGCAGGCCGATGAAGTCGAGGAAGCTCGCCGCGTAGTAGCCGACGAAGCCGAGCGCGCCGATCGCCGCGCCGTCGCGCGCCGAGATCGCCGGGCGCTGCGCGCGCAGCCACCAGGCCACCGCGACAAAGAAGGGGAGCGAGATCACCATGCGCAGGAACAGCAGCGTCACCGGCGAGACCGGGGCGTCGAACACCGTCGGCACGCCGTAGGCGAGCTTGATCAGCACCGGGCGGATCGAGAAGCCGATCGCGCCCGCGAGCGCGAACGCGATGCCCCAGGCGCGTTGCCGGTCGGTCAAGGCGGGGCGGCGGATCGGTGCGGCGGCCGTGCCGGCTCAGCGCTTCTTCGCCGACCCGAGGATCGAGCCGAGCACCCCGCGCAGGATCTGCCGCCCGATCCCCGAGCCGATCGCGCGCGCCGCGCTCTTCGCCATCGATTCGACGATGCCCTGCTGCCGGCCGCCGCGCGGCCCGGTGCTACCGAAGAGGGCGTCGCGGATCGCGCTGCCCGCGCCGCCGCCGGCGGGCGCCGGCGCGCCCGGCGCGGGCACCGGTGCCCCGGCCTGCTCCGGGATGTCCCCGACGCGTCCGGTCAGCTTCTCGTAGGCCGATTCGCGATCGACCATCTTCTCGTAATGCCCGAACACGGTGGAGGCCTCGATCACCGCCTTGCGCTCGGCGGCCTCGAGCGGCCCGAGGCGGCTCGCCGGCGGCACCACGAAGGCGCGCTCGACGATGTTCGGCCGGCCCTTTTCGTCGAGAAAGGAGACTAGCGCCTCGCCAACGCCGAGTTCGGTGATCGCCTGCACGGTGTCCAGCTTCGGGTTCGGCCGCAGCGTCTCGGCGGCCGAGCGCACCGCCTTCTGGTCGCGCGGCGTGAAGGCGCGCAGCGCATGCTGCACGCGGTTGCCCAGCTGCCCCAGCACGGATTCCGGGATGTCGAGCGGGTTCTGCGTCACGAAGTACACGCCCACGCCCTTCGAGCGGATCAGCCGCACCACCTGCTCGATCTTGTCGAGCAGCGCCTTGGGCGCGTCGTCGAACAGCAGGTGCGCCTCGTCGAAGAAGAAGACGATCTTCGGCTTCTCCGGGTCGCCGACTTCCGGCAGGTGCTCGAAGAGCTCGGCCAGCAGCCACAAGAGGAACGTCGCGTACACCTTGGGCGCCTGCAGCAACTGGTCCGCGGCAAGGATGTTGATCACGCCGCGACCCTTTGCATCGGTCTGCATCAGGTCGTCGATGGCGAGCATCGGCTCGCCGAAGAACTGCTTCGCGCCCTGCGCTTCGAGCGTCAGCAGCCCGCGCTGGATCGCGCCGATCGAGGCGGTCGAAACGTTGCCGTAGGCCGTCTTCAGTGCCGCGGCGTTGTCGCCGACATGCTGCAGCATCGCGCGCAGGTCCTTCATGTCGAGCAGCAGCAGGCCGTTGTCGTCGGCGACGCGAAAGACGATGTTCAGCACGCCTTCCTGGGTGTCGTTCAGCGACAGCATGCGCGCGAGCAGCAGCGGTCCCATGTCGGAGACCGTGGCGCGCACCGGGTGGCCGTCCTTGCCGAACACGTCCCAGAAGACGACCGGGGAGGCGCCGAACGCGGCTTCGAGCCCGAGCTGCACGAGGCGCTCCATGACTTTCACATTGGCGCCGCCGGGCTGGGCGAGGCCGGAGAGGTCGCCCTTCACGTCGGCCATGAACACCGGCACGCCAAGCGCCGAGAAGCGCTCGGCGAGCGTCTGCAGGGTGACGGTCTTGCCGGTGCCGGTGGCGCCGGTGATCAGGCCGTGCCGGTTGGCGAGCGCCGGCAGCAGCACGAGTTCAGTGTGTCCCTTCTTTGCGACCAGCATCGGGGCAGCCATGACGGTAAAATTCCTCCCTTCCGAGCAATCTTACCCGAGCGCATTTTCCCCATGGCCGGCCACAGCAAATGGGCAAACATCCAGCACCGCAAGGGGCGCCAGGACGCCAAGCGGGGCAAGGTCTTCACCAAGCACACCAAGGAGATCACGGTCGCCGCGCGCCTCGGCGGCGGCGACCCCGCGCTCAATCCGCGCCTGCGCCTCGCGCTGGAAAAGGCGCGCGCCGACAACCTGCCGAACGACAACGTGCAGCGCGCCATTCAGCGCGGCACCGGCGAGCTCGACGGCGTGGACTACGAGGAGATCCGCTACGAGGGCTACGGCCCGGGCGGCGCCGCGGTGATGGTCGATTGCATGACCGACAACCGCACGCGCACCGTGGCCGACGTGCGCCACGCGTTTTCCAAGAACGGCGGCAACATCGGCTCCGACGGCACGGTGGCCTACCTCTTCAGGCACTGCGGCCTGTTCCTCTTCGCGCCGGGCGCGAGCGAGGAGAAGGTGATGGAGGCGGCGCTCGAGGCGGGCGCAGACGACGTGGTGGCGGCCGAGGACGGCTCGATCGAGGTCACCTGCGCGCCCGGCGACTATGCCGCGGTCAAGGCCGGGCTGGAGAAGGCCGGCCTGAAGGCCGAGCATTCCGAGGTCACCATGAAGCCCGCCACCGAGATGGCGCTCGGCGGCGAGGATGCTGCGAAGCTGCAGCGTCTGCTCGACGCGCTCGAGGCGCTGGACGACGTGCAGCACGTCTACACCACGGCCGCGCTGGACGCGGGCTGAGCGACGCTTGGCCGACGCGCTGCGCATCCTCGGCATCGACCCCGGCCTGCGGATCACCGGGTTCGGCGTGATCGACAAGCGCGGCCAGAAGCTCGAGTACGTGGCCAGCGGCTGCGTGCGCTCGGGCGAAGGCGAACTCGCGGTGCGCCTGAAGACCCTCCTCGACGGGCTCGCCGAAGTCATCGCCGCGCACCGTCCCGCCATGGCGGTGGTGGAGAAGGTGTTCGTCAACGTCAATCCGCAGTCCACGCTCGCGCTCGGGCAGGCGCGCGGCACAGCGATCTGCGCCGCGGTGCTCGCCGGGCTGGAGGTCGCGGAGTACACTGCCCTGCAGGTCAAGCAGGCCGTGGTCGGTCGCGGCCACGCCAAAAAGGAACAGGTCCAGCACATGGTCAGACGGCTGCTCGCCCTGCCGGGCGACCCGAGCCCGGACGCGGCCGATGCGCTCGCCTGCGCCATCTGCCACGCGCACAGCGCCTCGCTTGGCAAGTTGTCCACGCGTGGCATGACGCAGCGGCGCGGGCGGCTGACGTGATCGGCCGACTGTCTGGAACCCTCGTCTCGAAGCAGCCGCCGCGGTTGCTGGTGGATGTCGCCGGCGTCGGCTACGAGGTCGATGTGCCGATGAGCACCTTCTACCAGTTGCCGGCCACCGGCGAGAAGATCGTGCTGCACACCCACCTCGTGGTGCGCGAGGATGCGCACATCCTGTTCGGCTTTTCCACGCTGGAGGAACGCGGCACCTTCCGCGAACTGATCCGCGTTTCCGGCGTCGGCGCGCGCACCGCGCTGTCGGTGCTCTCCGGCATGTCGGTCTCCGAACTCGCGCAGGCGGTGGCCACGCAGGAAAGCGCGCGACTGGTCAGGGTGCCGGGCATCGGCAAGAAGACCGCCGAACGCTTGCTGCTGGAACTGAAGGGCCGGCTCGCGGACGCGCTGCCGGGGGTGTCCGGAAGCGGCGCGGCACCGAGCGCCGACGGCGACGTCCTGAACGCTTTGGTGGCACTCGGTTACAGTGAAAAGGAAGCGCTGGCTGCCACGCGCGGCCTCGCGCCAGGCCTCGGCGTTGCCGAAGGCATCCGCGCGGCGCTGAAGACACTGGTCAAGGCATGACCGCCTGCAACCCACGCTACAAGGATTTCCCGTCCCGATGAACGCACCCGCAACCCGATCGCTCCGTGGCGCAGACGCGCTTGCCCGCACCCTGGTGGCCGCGGGCGTGAAGCGCATCTTCACGCTTTCGGGCAATCACATCATGCCGGTGTTCGACGCGGCGCTCGAAGCGGGACTGGAACTTGTCCACGTGCGCCATGAAGCCTCCGCGGTGCACATGGCTGACGCCTGGGCGCGGCTCACCGGCGCGCCGGGCATTGCCATGGTGACCGGCGGCCCGGGCCACGCCAACGCGGTCTCGGCGCTGTACACCGCGCAGATGTCGGAATCCGCCATGGTGCTGCTCTCGGGGCACGCGCCGAACAACGAACTCGGCCGCGGCGCGTTCCAGGAAATGCGCCAGGCCGAGATGGCCGCGCCGGTGACGAAGGCCTCGTGGACCTGCGCCGGGCCGCAGGACGTGGCGCGCGACATGGCGAAGGCGATGCGCCTTGCGCGGTCCGGGCGCAAGGGCCCGGTGCACCTGTCGCTGCCCTCGGACGCCCTCGAATCGCCGGCCGCCGACGGCGCCCCGGCCGCGGCGGACTTCGCCGCCGAAGTCCTGCCGCCCGCCGACGATGCGGTGGCAGCGGCGATCGCGCGCCTGTCGCGCGCGAAGCGCCCGCTGGTGATCGCCGGCGCGCAGAGCCTGACGCGCCCCGGGCGCGCGAAACTCGCCGCGCTCGAAGCCGCGCTCGGCCTGCCGGTGGCGGGCAGCGAAAGCCCGCGCGGCGTGAACGACCCCTCGCTCGGCGCCTTTGCCGAGGTGCTGGCGCAGGCCGACTGCGTGCTGCTCCTTGGCAAGCGGCTCGACTTCACGCTGCGCTTCGGCGAATCGCCGGTCATTGCCGCCGACTGCGGCGTGCTGCAGTTCGATGCCGACGAGGCCGAGCGCGCGCGGGCGAAGCGTGCCTTCGGCGCGCGGCTCGAGGTCTCGGTGCCCGCGGAACCGTTCGCCACGATCGACGCGCTGATCACCGCCTGCGCGAAGCGCAAGGGCACGCACGCGGCGTGGCGCGACGAAGTGCATGCCGCGATCGCCTATCGCCCCGCAGCCTGGGACGGCGCGCGCGGTGGAGCCGGCAGGCTGCACCCGGTTGAAGCCCTGCGGCCGCTGCAGGCGATCCTGGATTCGCACCCGGATTCCGTGATGGTCTGCGACGGCGGCGAGTTCGGCCAGTGGACCCAAGCCTGCCTCAGCGCCCCGCACCGCGTCATCAACGGCGCCGCCGGCGCGATCGGCGCGGCGCTGCCGATGGCGCTCGCTGCGCCGCTCGCGGTGCCGGGCGCGCCGGTGCTCGCGTTCATGGGCGACGGCACCTTCGGCTTTCATTGCGCGGAGTTCGACACCGCGGTGCGCCACAGGCTGCCGTTCGCCGCCGTGATCGGCAATGACGCGCGCTGGAACGCGGAGTACCAGATCCAGTTGAAGGCCTTCGGCCCGGACCGGCTGGTCGGCTGTGAACTGCTGCCGACGCGCTACGACCAGGTGGCGGCGGCGTTCGGCGCGCACGGCGTCCATGTCGATGCCGCCGCGGCGCTGCACGACACGGTGAAGAAGGCCACGGACGCGGCGCTCGCCTCGAAGCGGCCGGCCTGCGTCAACGTCGCGCTCGACGGCCAGCCGGCGCCGGTGGTGCGGCGCGCGGGATGAAGCCATGAGCGTCGAGCCCGACCGCCTGCTCTCCGCCGCGCCCGCTCCGGGCGAGGAGGAGAAGATCGAGCGCTCGCTGCGCCCCGCGCGGCTCGTCGATTACGTCGGGCAGGCGAAGGCGAAGGAACAGCTCGGCATCTTCATCGAGGCGGCGCGCACCCGCGCCGAGGCGCTCGACCACGTGCTGCTGTTCGGCCCGCCGGGGCTAGGCAAGACCACGCTCGCGCACATCCTCGCGCGCGAGATGGGCGTGAACCTGCGCCAGACCTCGGGCCCGGTGCTCGAGCGCCCGGGCGACCTCGCCGCGCTGCTCACCAACCTCGAGCCGAGGGACGTCCTCTTCATCGACGAGATCCACCGCCTCTCGCCGGTGGTGGAAGAGATCCTCTACCCGGCGCTCGAGGACTACCAGATCGACATCATGATCGGCGAGGGCCCGGCGGCGCGCTCGATCAAGCTCGACCTGCCGCCGTTCACGCTGGTGGGCGCCACCACTCGCGCCGGCATGCTCACCAATCCCTTGCGCGACCGCTTCGGCATCGTCGCGCGGCTCGAGTTCTACGGTACCGAGGACCTCGCGCGCATCGTGCGGCGCTCGGCGGAACTGCTCGCGGTGCCGCTGGCGGACGCCGGCGCCGAGGAAATCGCGGCGCGCGCGCGCGGCACGCCGCGCATCGCCAACCGGCTCCTTCGCCGGGTGCGCGACTACGCGCAGGTGCGCGCCGACGGCACGGTGTCGCGCACGGTGGCCGATGCCGCGCTGAAGATGCTCGACGTCGACCCGATCGGCTTCGACCTGATGGACAGGCGTCTGCTGCTCGCGGTGATCGAGAAGTTCGGCGGCGGCCCGGTGGGGGTGGAAAACCTCGCCGCGGCCATCGGCGAGGAACGCGATACCATCGAGGACGTGCTCGAGCCCTACCTGATCCAGCAGGGTTTCCTGCAGCGCACGCCGCGCGGGCGCACCGCGACGCTCTCGGCCTACCGGCACTTCGGCATCGTCGCCCCGGCGCCGATGCAGGACCTGCTCTCGCGTGCCGACGACGCGGATGCTTCCTGAGGCCGGCTTGACCCGTTTTCGCCGGCCGCGCGTTTCATGCGGGATGCACCCCGGAATCGAACGCCGCTCATGAGACGCGAGCCCTATCGCCTGGCGGTGCGGGTCTACTACCAGGACACCGACGCCGGCGGCGTGGTGTTCCATGCGCAGTACTTTTCCTTCATGGAGCGTGCCCGCACCGAGTTCCTGAACGCCGCGGGGCTCGACCTCGCGCGCTTCGCCGACACCCACCAGGTGCTCTTTCTCGTGCATGCGATCGAGGCGCGTTTTCATGCGCCCGCGCGACTGAACGAGATGCTCTCGGTGAGCGCCGAAGTCGGTAGAATCGGCCACGCGAGCCTCGTTTTCCGCCAGCGCGTGGAACGCGACGGGCAATTGCTTGTCGAAGCCGACGTGACCCTTGCGCTCGTCGAGCGCGCTCGCATGAAACCGGCGCGCATGCCCGCAGAACTCAGAACAATACTCGCCACGGGACAACCCTCCACATGAACGTCGCGCACGATCTGAGCATCTGGACGCTGATTGCCAACGCGAGCCTTGTCGTCAAGGGCGTGATGGTGCTGCTGGTGGCGGTGTCCTTCATGTCCTGGATGTTCATCTTCCAGAAGTTGTTCGCGATCCGCCGCGCGCGCGCGCAGACCGAGGCCTTCGAGCGCGAGTTCTGGAGCGGCAACGACCTCGGCTCGCTCTACCAGGGGGCGGTCAACAACCGGCATTCGATCGGCAGCCTCGAGCGCATTTTCGAGTCGGGCTTTCGCGAGTTCACCAAGCTGCGCGGGCAGCGCGCCACCGACGCCTCGGTGATGGTCGACGGCGCGCGCCGCGCGATGCGCGCCACCTTCCAGCGCGAGATGGACCTGCTCGAGTCGCACCTGTCCTTCCTCGCCTCGACCGGCTCGGTGAGTCCCTACGTTGGCCTGTTCGGCACGGTGTGGGGGATCATGCACGCCTTCCGGAGCCTCGCGAACGTGCAGCAGGCGACGCTCGCGCAGGTGGCACCCGGAATCGCCGAGGCGCTGATCGCCACGGCGATCGGCCTGTTTGCCGCGATTCCGGCGGTGGTGGCCTACAACCGCTATTCGCACGACATCGACCGGCTGGCGATCCGCTTCGAAAGCTTCATGGAAGAGTTCTCCAACATCCTGCATCGCCAGGTGTCGCACTAGCCCATGCCCTCGCTGCACCGCACGCGCAGGCCGATGAGCGAGATCAACGTCGTGCCCTACGTCGACGTGATGCTGGTGCTGCTGGTCATCTTCATGGTGACCGCGCCGCTGGTGACCCCGGGCGTGATCGACCTGCCCTCGGTGTCGAAGGCGCCGAACGCGCCAGTCTCGCCGATCGAGGTGGTGATCCGCGACGACAAGACGGTGCTGCTGCGCACCCGCGACGCCAAGGGCGCGGAGACCGAGCGCAGCGTGGCGCGTGGCGAACTCGCAAAGCTGGTGCGCGAGCGCCAGGGCGGGGCCGACGACATCCCGGTGCTGATCGCCGCGGACAAGGACGTGCGCTACGAAGTAGTGTTGAACGTGATGGATGAACTTCAGCGCGAGCAGGTGCGACGCGTCGGGCTGCTGGTCAAGCCGGCGAAGTGAGCGCGGCAGACACGCTGTCGATCTTCGAGGAACGCCGCGAACCGGCGCTGCTGGGCTCGGCTGCGCTTGCGCTCACGGTGCACCTGGTGCTGCTCGGGGTGCTGTTCGTCGGCGTGCGTTGGCAGAGCCACCCGGCGAGCGCCGTGGTGGTGGAACTCTGGCAGGCGCCGCCCGAGGTGCCGCGGGCGATCGAGCCGCCGAAGCCCGAGCCGAAGCCCGTGGTGCCGCCGCCCGCGCCGAAACCCGAACCGAAACCCGAGCCGAAGATCGAGAAGCCCGACATCGCGATCAAGGAGCCGCCCAAGCCGAAACCGAAGCCCGAGCCGAAGCCGAAGCCGGAGCCGAAACCCGAGCCGAAACCCAAGCCGAAGCCGGAGCCCAGGCCCGACACGCGCGCCGATGCGGAATTCAGGAAGCGCCTGCAGCAGGAACTCGCGCAGGAGCAAAAGACGCTCACCGCGCAGCGCCAGGAACAGGAACTGAGAGACGTGCTGGCGCGCGACGCCGCTGCGGTGCGCGCGCGCGGCCTCGACGAATACGTCGCGAAGATCGTCGCCAAGGTGAAGGGCAACTGGATCCTGCCGCCGGACCTGAAAGGCAATCCCGAGGCGGTGTTCAGCGTGGTGCAGTTGCCCACCGGGCAGGTGCTGACCGCCAGGCTGCAGAAATCGAGCGGCATCGCCGCCTTCGATGCCGCGGTCGAGCGCGCGATCCTGAAGTCCTCGCCGCTGCCGCGCCCGGAGCGCCCCGAGCTTTTCGAGCGCGAGCTGAAACTCACGTTCAGGCCGTGACGCCTGTCCCCGACAGTTGACTGCGACGCGCCCGGCGGAAATGAGCCGCACGCCCCCCTCGCCTATAATCTTGCGCATGCGACGCTTTCTTGCCCTTCCGGCGGCCCTGTTGTTCGGGGTCGTCCTGCTGTTGGCGGGGCCTGCGCGCGCGCAACTGTCCATCGAGATCACCGGCGCGGGCGCAGCGCGCCTGCCGGTGGCCATCGTCCCCTTCGCCGGCGAGGCGGCGCTCGGCCAGAGCCTGTCGGCGATCGTGCGTGCCGACCTCGAGCGCAGCGGGCTGTTTCGCGGGCTGGAAGTCCCGCCGCTGATCCCGCACCCGACCGAGGCCACGCCGGTCAATTACGCCGAATGGCGCGCGCGGCTTGCCGACGCGCTGGTGCTCGGCTCGGTCGCGGCGCGCCCGGACGGACGATTCGAGGTGCGCTTCAAGCTGTTCGACACGGTGAAGGGCCTGCAGAACCCGCAGACCGGCGACCTTGGCGGCGTCGCCTTCACCGCGACGCGCGAGCAGGTGCGCACTACCGCGCACCGCATTGCCGACTACGTCTACGAGAAGCTGACCGGCGAGAAGGGCGTGTTCTCCACCAAGATCGCCTACGTGATGAAGCGCGGCGACGTGTACGAGCTGCAGATCGCGGACGCCGACGGCGCGGAAGGCTTCTTCGTGCTGCGCTCGAACGAGCCGATCCTCTCGCCGGTCTGGTCGCCCGACGGCAACCGCCTCGCCTACGTCTCCTTCGAGAAGAAGAAGCCCGTGGTCTACGTGCACTCGCTGCTCGACGGCAAGCGCCACGTGGCGGCGAACTTCAAGGGCTCGAACTCGGCGCCGGCCTGGTCGCCCGACGGCGGCACGCTGGCGGTGTCGCTCTCGCGCGACGGCGGCTCGCAGATCTACCTCGTCAACCCGGACGGCAGCGGCGTGCGGCGCATCACGCAATCGGCGTCGATCGACACCGAGCCGCGCTTTTCGCCTGACGGGCAATCGATCTTCTTCACCTCGGACCGCGGCGGCAGCCCGCAGATCAACCGCATGCCGGCCGCCGGCGGCAGCGCGCAGCGCGTCACCTTCGAGGGACCCTACAACGTCTCGCCGCGCATCAGCCCGAACGGCAACAGCCTCGCCTACGTGACCCGCAACAACGGCCGCTTCCAGGTCGCGCTGCTCGACTTGACGACCCGGCAGGTGCAGAACCTGACCGACAGCGACCGCGACGAATCCCCGAGCTTTGCCCCCAATGGCCGCATGATCCTGTTCGCCACCGTCGTGGGCGGGCGCGGCGTGCTGGCGGCGGTATCCTCCGACGGGCGCGTGAAGCAGCGCCTGACGGTGTCCGCTGGCGACGTGCGCGAGCCCGCGTGGGGCCCCTTCATCAAATGAAACCAGGAGACCGACCATGCGCATTTTGACCATCCTTCTCGCCGGCGCGCTGCTGGGCGCCTGCCAGAGCACACCGGATGCCGAGCAGACGCCCGCGGGCGTGGAGGATCGTTCGCCGACCACCGGCGCGGCCACCGGCGCCGAAAGCCGCGGCGGCACGGGCAAGCCGGTGCCGAGCGTCGACCTGACCGCGAAGAAGCCCGCCTCGGGGCTCTCCGCGCTCAAGGATCCGGCCAGCATCCTGTCGCAGCGCTCGATCTACTACGACTACGACAAGTACGACATCAAGGACGAGTTCAAGCCGCTGGTGGAAGCGCATGCGAAGTACCTGCGCGAGCACCGCGACGCGAAGATGCTGATCCAGGGCAATACCGACGAGCGCGGCGGTCGCGAGTACAACATCGCGCTCGGCCAGCGACGCGCCGAGGGCGTGAAGAAGATGCTCATCCTGCTCGGCGCGCGCGAGGAGCAGGTCGAGGCGGTGAGCCTCGGTGAGGAAAAGCCGAAGGAGACCGGCTCCACCGAGGAAGCGCATGCGCGCAACCGGCGCAGCGACATGCTCTACGGCGGCGAGTACTGAGATGCGGCATCCGGTGCGGGCGCTGCTGCTTGCGGCGTTTCTGGCCGCGCCTTTTTCGGCGCAGGCGCTGTTCGACGACACCGAGGCGCGCCGGCGCATCGAAGTCCTGCGCGGCGAGATCGCCGAGCGGCAGAAGGCGCTGGACGAGCGCCTGAACCGGATCGAGTCGAACGCCGTCGAGCGGCGCTCGATCCTCGACCTCGCCGGGCAGGTGGAGGCGCTGCGCGCCGACCTCGCGAAGCTGCGCGGCCAGATCGAGGTCCTGGCCAACCAGATGGAGACCGCGGAAAAACGGCAGAAGGACCTGTACCTCGACATCGACACCCGGCTGCGCAAGCTCGAGCAGGCGCGCGACCAGGCGGCGGCGACCGAGAAGCCGGCGGCCGGCGAGGTGGCGGCGAGCCCGGCGGAATCCAGGGCCTACGAGGCGGCGCTCAACCAGTTCAAGCTCGGCAACTATCCGCTGGCGATCTCCGCCTTCCAGGGTTTCCTCGTCACCTACCCGGCGAGCCCGCTGGCGCCCTCGGCGCAGTACTGGATCGGCAACTCGCTGTTCGCGCAGCGCGACTACAAGGGCGCGATCGGCGCGCAGCAGAAGCTGCTCACGGCCTGGCCCGACAGCAGCAAGTCGCCCGACGCCATGCTCAACATGGCGAGTTCGCAGGAAGCACTCGGTGACAGGCGCAGCGCGCAGCGCACGCTGCAGGACCTGGTCGCGAAGTATCCCGAGAGCCCGGCGGCGGCAAGCGCCAAGCAGCGGCTCGCGCAACCCGCGCGACGGTAGTTGATGAACGCACCGCGTCTCGCGGTGGTCCTGCTCTCCGGCGGGCTGGATTCTGCCACCACCCTCGCCTGGGCCCGGCGCGAGGGCTTCGTCTGCCACACCCTGTCGGTCGACTACGGCCAGCGCCATGCCGCGGAACTGGTCGCCGCGGCGGGCATCGCCGCCGCGCACGGTGCGAGCGAGCACCGCACGATCCGCATCGACCCGTCGAACTTTCGCGGCTCGGCGCTGACCGACGCCTCGATCGCCGTGCCCACCGGCGGGCCGGGCACCGGCATCCCGGTGACCTACGTCCCGGCGCGCAACACCATCCTGCTCTCCTTCGCGCTCGGCTGGGCCGAGGTACTCGGCGCGGGCCACATCTTCGTCGGCGCGAACGCGGTCGATTATTCCGGCTACCCGGACTGCCGCCCGGCCTACCTGCAGGCCTTCGAGGCGATGGCGAACCTTGCCACCAAGGCGGCGGTCGAGGGGCGGAAAATCCAGGTCCGCGGGCCGCTGGTGGACCTGTCCAAGGCCGAGATCGTGCGGCTGGCGAAGACACTCGGCGTCGACATGGCGGCCACGGTCACCTGCTACCAGGCCGACGCGCAGGGGCGCGCCTGCGGGGTGTGCGACGCCTGCCGCATCCGGCGCGCCGGCTTCGAGACCGCCGGGGTGCCGGACCCGACGCGCTATCAGCGGGCTTGATCGCGGCTTTCGAGGGTCGAATCGGGGCGCAGGGTCGGCTGCGTTATAGTCTTTCGCTCACTTTCGCTTCTGAGGAGGGGCGGTGGGCGATACCAATCCTGCAAGCCTGATCCCGCTGGTCACCGGCGGCGCGTTCGCGCTCGCCTTCGTCTTCGGCGCGGTCGGCAACAAGACCAATTTCTGCACCATGGGCGCGGTGTCGGACTGGGTGAACATGGGCGACTTCAACCGCATGCGCATGTGGCTGCTGGCGATCGCGGTGGCGGTGATCGGCGCCAACGCGCTGCACCTCTCGGGCGTGGTCGACCTGTCGAAGTCGCTCTACCAGACGCCGAACGTCACGTGGCTCTCCTACCTCGTCGGCGGCTTCGTCTTCGGCGTCGGCATGACGCTTGGCTCGGGCTGCGGCTCGAAGACGCTGATCCGCATCGGTGGCGGCAACCTGAAATCCGTCGTGGTGTTCGTCTTTCTCGGCATCGCCGCCTACATGACGCTGCGCGGCCTGTTCGGCGCGTTCCGGGTGAACGTGCTCGAGCAGGCGGCGTTTTCGCTCGCCGGCGGGCAGGACCTGCCCTCGATCGTCGCGAAGCTGAGCGGCATGGCGAAGAACACGTGGGTCGCGATCCTGACCGCGGTGGTGGGCGGGGGGTTGCTCGTCTTCGTCTACGCGAACCGCGATTTCCGTTCGAACTACGAGTACACGCTCGGCGGCGTGGTCACCGGGCTGGTGGTGGTCGGCGGCTGGTACGTGAGCGGGCGGATTGGCTGGGTGGCCGAGGACCCGAACACCCTGCAGGAGGCGTTCGTGGCCACCAACACCGGGCGCATGGAATCGTTCTCCTTCGTCGCGCCGATGGCCTTCGGGCTGGAGTACCTGA